>DASSQL010000373.1:0-3491 GCA_035702525.1 Ornithinibacter sp.
ACCGGGGTCGGGCACCACGATGTCGACGAGCTCGACCTCGGCTCCCCTGGCTCGGGCGATGACTCCCTGGACGGTCTGCGGCACGGGTGCTCCTGAGGTCGGACGGCGGCGGTCTGCGCGTCACCGTAACGCCCGCCGCCGGATGCCGGGAAGTGCCGCTGCAGGCGGGGAGCGGCCGGTTCGGTTGTGGCACAGCCCTCGAACGCCTTTCCGCGCAGGAAAGCGCGCCGTATGCTGCGACCCATGCCCTACCCGGTGTTCGACGACGTGATCCACGAGCCGCACCGGCTGCGCATCTGCGCGATGCTCGTGCCGTCGACCGGCACCGAGTTCGCCACGGTGCGCGACGAGATGGGCCTGTCCGACTCGGCGCTGTCCAAGCACCTCAAGACGCTCAGCGAGCGCGGCTACACCCGGCTGGAGCGGACCGTGCGCGACGGGCACCAGGTCACCACGGTCGTGCTCACCGAAGCCGGACGTGAGGCACTGTGCGGCCACGTGGCCGAGCTGCAGCGGATGGCCCGGATCGTCGGCAACGACCGACGCAGCGACCTGCGCTCGCGCTAGCGTCTAACTGCCGCCGCCCCGTCCCGGGTCGCCGCCCAGCCGACCAGTGGAAGTTGCGTGATGAGCCTCTCCGAACTGCCCCTGGTCCCGGACGTCCTCCTGGTCGTGGTCGCACCGGCCCTGGTCGCCGCTGCCGGGGCCGGGGCCGCCCTGCGTCGGGCTCCCGGGCGGTGGCGCACCCTCCTCCTCGTCGGGCTCGCCCTCGCAGGACTGGTGCCGGCGCTGTGGTGGTGGTCGCCGTGGATGGGCGACACCGGGGTGCTCACGTCGACGACCGGCGGCTGGTTCGGGTACGACGAGGCCGGCTTCGACACCTTCGCACGCGCCCTGTGGATCGAGCAGGCCATGAACGTGGCGCAGCTGGCAGGCTTCTCCGCCATCGTGGCCGTGGCGGTGGCGGGCCTCGACCGCCGGGTCGACGCCGGGCCGCACCCCGACTGACCTACTGGTCGATGGTGCCCCGGGCGACCACCAGGGCGGTCGCGACGGCGGCGACGCCCTCACCCCGGCCGGTCAGGCCCAGCCCGTCGGTGGTGGTGCCGCTGACCGACACGGGTGCCCCCACGGCATCCGACAGCGCGGCCTGCGCCTCGGCCCGGCGGCTGCCGACCTTGGGCCCGTTACCCACGACCTGGACCGCGACGTTGCCGATCTCGAACCCGGCCGAGCGCACCAGCCGGGCCGCCTCGGCCAGCAGGGTCACCCCCGACGCCCCCGCCAGCTCGGGCCGGGCCGTGCCGAAGTGCGCCCCGAGGTCGCCGATGCCGGCCGCCGAGAAGAGCGCGTCGCACGCGGCGTGCGCGGCGACGTCGGCGTCGGAGTGGCCGTCGAGCCCGCGCTCCCCGGGCCAGTGCAGCCCGGCGACCCACAGCTCACGCCCGGACCCGGGCGCGGCGAGGGCGTGCACGTCGACCCCGATGCCGACCCTGGGCAGTGCGCTCATGGCGTCAGTCTGGCAGCCCGCCGGCGACGGCCGTGGCACGTTGTGCCAGCACCCGCTCGGCGTGCTCGAGGTCGTCGACCGTGGTCACCTTGAACGCCAGGGCGTCACCGTCGACGACGACCACGTGGTGCCCGCCGAGCTCGACCAGGGTGGCGTCGTCGGTCGCCTCCAGCCCACCTGAGTAGGCCGCGACGAGCACCTCACGGGCGAAGCCCTGAGGGGTCTGCACGGCCCGCAGCGACGCGCGGTCGGGTGTACCCGTGATGACGCCGTCGGCGTCGACGGTCTTGACCGTGTCGACCAGCGGGATGCCGGGCACCGCCCCCGCCGCTCCCCCCACCACGGCCGCGACGACCCGCTCGAACACCGCCGGCGGGGTGAGGCAGCGCGCGGCGTCGTGCACCAGCACGACGTCGACGTCGCCCACGGCGGCGAGGCCGGCGGCCACCGAGTCGGTGCGCGACGCGCCCCCGGCGACGACCACGGCACCCGGCGGAAGCTCGATGCCGGCCCAGGTCGGCCCCGAGGGGTCGGCGAACCCGGCCGGGGCGACGACGACCAGCGCCGCCAACCCGGGCAGCCCACGGATGCCGTCGACGGCGTGCCCGAGCAGCGGACGGCCGCGCAACGGCACGAAGGCCTTGGGCAGTGCCGCCCCCAGGCGGCTGCCCGACCCGGCGGCGACGACGACGACGCCGACGCTGCACGGGGCAGCGTCGGCGTCGGTCACGTCAGTGGAGTGGGCCAGGCCCGGGCGTCAGGACGCGAGGACCTCGTCGAGGATGACTTCGGCCTTCTCCTCGTCGGTCTTCTCGGCGAGCGCGAGCTCGGAGACCAGAATCTGGCGGGCCTTGGCCAGCATGCGCTTCTCGCCGGCGGACAGGCCGCGGTCCTTGTCACGACGCCAGAGGTCGCGGACGACCTCGGCCACCTTGATGACGTCGCCGGAGGCGAGCTTCTCGAGGTTGGCCTTGAAGCGGCGCGACCAGTTGGTCGGCTCCTCGGCGAACGGGGTGCGCAGCACCTCGAAGACCTTGTCGAGGCCTTCCTTGGAGACCACGTCGCGGACACCGACGAGGTCGCAGTTCTCGGCAGGAACCTCGATCACGAGGTCGCCCTGGGCGACCTTCAGCTTGAGGTAGAGCTTCTCCTCTCCGCGGACCGTGCGGGTCTTGATCTCTTCGATACGTGCTGCCCCATGGTGGGGGTACACGACCGTCTCGCCGACCTTGAAAACCATGTGTTGTTGTCCCCTTTCGCGACACTCAGGATACCACGCACCGGCGTGTCGCAATAATCGGCGACATCGTCGTTTGTGCAGGTCAGGGCCCTGAATGGGCTTGCACGAGACGGAAATCGGGTCTTGACAGAACGGCGTGGTCCATGCTTCGCGCGCGGGTCCGGGCGCGGTCGGGCACCGTGTCGCCGGGCATCGTGGACGGCCCCGGGCACTGCATGGCTATCCTTGGCCGCGTGACCCACCGTGCCGTCTCAGCCCTGCGAGCCTCCGCCCTGGCAGGCACCATCCTGCTCGCCTCGGGGTGTGCCTCGTTGTTCTCGCCGGTGCAGACCGACTACGCCACCGACTCCGGTGACGGCGTCCCGCTGAGCATCGTCGGCCTCGACCTGCGCGGCCTCGCCGTCGTCGTGCCCGCCCAGGGCGGCACCGGCATCGTCGTCGGCCAGGCGGTCAACCGCAGCACCTCCGCGGTCGACGTGACCTTCGCCGTCCAGGGCGCCCCGACGCCCGCCACCGTCGCCGTGCCGGCCAGCTCGGGCCGCACCCTGTCCGACGCCGCGACCGGCGTCGAGATCCCCGGCATCCCGGTCGCCCCCGGCACGATGGTGCTGATGACCGTCACCACCGCCGAGGCCGGCGCCAACGTCGTCAACGTGCCCGTGCTGGTCAACGACGGCTACTACTCGCAGCTCACCGCCACGTCCTCCTGAGGCGCGGCTCAGGCCTCGAACTTGTAGCCCA
>DASSQL010000374.1:0-4491 GCA_035702525.1 Ornithinibacter sp.
GCCTGGGCGATGGCGACCTTGGTGCCGACGCCGTCGGTGCTGGTGGCGAGCACGGGGCGCGCCATCCGGGCGATCGCGCTGGCGTCGAACATGCCGGCGAAGCCGCCGAGTCCGCCGAGCACCTCGGGGCGCGTCGCGCGACGGACGCTGGCCTTCATCAGCTCGACGGCCTTGTCACCGGCCTCGACGTCGACGCCGGCCTCGGCGTACGTGATGGACGTCGGCTGCTCGGTGTCGCTCACGCCGGGAAGCCTACCGGCGGCCCGGGTGACCCGAGTCGGGTGCTCAGGTGGTCGCCGGAGCACCGTCCGAGCAACCCACCGCCCGCATCGGTTGCGAGACGACCGGCCGGACCACTACCTTGTGACGCATGGAACCCGGCGACAGCGCCATCCTGACGCACCTGCGCCGCGGGGCGCTGGAGCACTGCGTGCTGGCGCTGCTCGACGGCGAACCGCGCTACGGCCTGGACATCGCGCGGCGGCTCGGGGACGACGGGGTGCTGCTCGCCGGCGAGGGCACCCTCTACCCGCTGCTCGCCCGGCTGCGGAAGCAGGGGCTGGTCGAGACCACCTGGGCCGAGTCGACCGCCGGGCCGCCCCGCCGCTACTACTCGCTCACCGCCGCGGGCCGGATCGCCCTGGCCTCGTTCCAGCGCACCTGGACGACCTTCCGGGATGCCGTCGACGCCACACTCTCAGGGGGACAGCAGTGAACAGCTCGGACAACCGGGTCGCGACCTACCTCGACGACCTCGCGCGGATGCTCTCCGACATCGACCCCGGCGAACGGGACGAGGTGCTGGCCGGCATCCGCGAGCACCTCGACGCCGAGATCGGCTCGAGCGACGGTGGGGATGCCGCCGTGCAGGCCGCGCTGCTGCGGCTCGGCCCGCCGGAGCGGGTGGCCGCCGAGGCCCGAGCCGGCCACCCCGCCGGCCCCGGTGCCGCAACCGCCGTTGCCCGCGTGACGCACCCGACGCGCACGCGGGTCGCCACGGCAGTCGCCCTGGCGCTCGTCGTCTGGCTGGCGCTGTGGATCCTCGTCACGCGCCTCGCCATGCTCCCCCTGCTCTACGGAGGCTCGGGCAACGAGGGCGTCGAGGCGCTGTTGCCGCACCCGTCGGAGATCCTGCTCATGGTCCCGCTGTCCCCCGTGTGGCTGGTGCCCCTCGCCCTGGTGCTCCTGGCGCCCGAGGTGTCCGGCCGACCCAAGATCTGGCTCGCCCTCTCGGGTCCGGCCGTCTTCGTGGTCGGCCTCGTCGCGGGCGTCTGGTTCGACCCGCTGGCCGTGACCACCGCAGTGGTCGTCATCGGGACGCTCGGGGTGCTCGGCCTCGCGGTCGCCATCGCCCGGCGCGTCTGGCGCGAGACCTCCGCCTGACCAGGTGAACCGGAGGTGGGTGCTCAGGTGGTCGCCGGAGCAGCCACCTGAGCACCCGACTCCGGGCGACCCAGCGGGTCAGAGGGCCTTGAGGATGTCCTCGACGCGGTCCTTGGCGTCGCCGAAGAGCATCGCCGAGTTCTCCTTGAAGAACAGCGGGTTCTGCACGCCGGCGTACCCGGTGGCCATCGAGCGCTTGAAGACGATGACCTGCTCGGCCTCCCAGACCCGGATGACCGGCATCCCGGCGATGGGTGAGGTGGGGTCCTCGGCCGCGGCGGGGTTGACCGTGTCGTTGGCGCCGATGACGAGCACGACGTCGACGTCCTTGAGGTCGTCGTTGATCTCGTCCATCTCGAGCACGATGTCGTAGGGCACCTTGGCCTCGGCCAGGAGCACGTTCATGTGCCCGGGCAGCCGCCCGGCGACGGGGTGGATGCCGAACTTGACGTCGATGCCGCGGTCGCGCAGCTTCCGGGTCAGGTCGGCGACCGGGTACTGGGCCTGGGCCACGGCCATGCCGTAGCCCGGGGTGATGACGACCGACCGCGCGTCGTTGAGCAGGTCGGCCGCACCCTGGGCGGTGATCTCGCGGTGCTCGCCGTAGTCGACGTCGGAGGCCACGGTGCCGCCCTCGACCCCGAACCCACCCGCGATCACCGAGATGAACGAGCGGTTCATCGCTCGGCACATGATGTAGGACAGGTACGCACCCGAGGAGCCCACGAGCGCGCCGGTGATGATGAGCAGGTCGTTGCCGAGCAGGAAGCCCGCCGCGGCCGCGGCCCAACCGGAGTAGCTGTTGAGCATCGACACGACGACCGGCATGTCGCCGCCGCCGATCGAGGCGACCAGGTGCCAGCCGAGGCCGAGCGCGATCAGGGTGACCACGCCGAGCAGCGACGCGCGCAGCGCCACGGAGTCCTCGGGGACGAGCACGTAGACCACGGTCAGCACCAGGAAGGCGCCGATCGCGCCGAGGTTGATCCAGTTGCGACCCGGCAGCATCAGCGGGGCCGACTTGATGCGGGCCGACAGCTTCAGGAAGGCCACGATCGACCCGGTGAAGGTGACCGCGCCGATGAAGACACCGACCATCACCTCGACCGAGTGGATGCCGGGGTACAACGTCTTCTCGTAGGAGGAGTTCCAGCCCACCAGCACCGCGGCCAGACCGACGAACGAGTGCAGCATCGCGATCAGCTCGGGCATGCCGGTCATCTCGACCTTGCGCGCCCGGTCGAGACCGATCGCGGCCCCGATGCCCATCGCGGCCAGGATCATCGCCAGGCCGAACCAGCCCGAGCCCTTGATGCCGACCGAGACCGGCCCGATCTCGGCGACCGACACCCCGGCCGTCGCTGCCAGGATCGTCGCCACCAGGGCGATGGCCATGCCGATGATGCCGAACCGGTTGCCGTTGCGGGCGGTGTCGTGCTTCGACAGCCCGGCCAGGGCGAGGATGAAGGACAGCCCCGCGACGATGTAGGCCCCCTGCACGAGGGTTGCGGACAGCGTCATCGCGCCGGCTCCTCACGCTTGAACATCTCGAGCATTCGAGCGGTGACCCGGAACCCACCGAAGACGTTGATGCTCGCCACGAGGATGCCGATGAAGGCCAGCACCGACACGGCCACGCTGCCGTGGCCGATCTGCAGGATCGCGCCGACGACGATGATGCCGCTGATCGCGTTGGTCACCGACATCAGCGGGGTGTGCAGGGCGTGGTGCACGTTGCCGATGACGTAGAACCCGATGACCACCGAGAGCATGAACACCATGAAGTGCCCGAGGAACGGGGTCGGCGACACCGAGGCGACCAGCAGGAACACCGCAGCAGCGATGCCCATGTAGCCCAGGCGCCGGTTGGCGCTCATCGGCACCTTGGCCGGCTTCGGCTCGACCGGGGCCACGGCGGCGGCCGGGGCGGCGGACACCTGCACCGGGGGCGGCGGCCAGAGCACCTCGCCGTCGCGCACCACGGTCATCCCGCGCTGCACGGGGTCGTCGAGGTCGAGCACCATCTCGCCGTCCTTGGCGGGCGTCACGAGCTTGAGCAGGTTGACCAGGTTCGTGCCGAACAGCTGCGACGCCTGGGTCGGCAGGCGCCCGGGCAGGTCGGTGTAGCCCAGGATCGTGACCCCGTTGTCGGTGACCACCTTGGTGTCGGCGACCGTGCCGGCGACGTTGCCGCCGTTGGAGGCGGCCATGTCGACCACGACCGAGCCGGGCTTCATCGAGGCGACCATGGACTCGGTGATCAACCGCGGCGCCGGGCGCCCGGGGATCAACGCGGTGGTGATGATGATGTCGACGTCAGCGGCCTGCGCGGCGTAGAGCTCGGCGGCCTTGGCGTCGAAGTCGGCGCTGGTCTCCTTCGCGTAGCCGTCGGCCGAGGGCGCGGCCTGCTCGATGTCGATGCGCAGGAACTCCGCGCCCATCGACTCGACCTGCTCGCCGACCTCGGGGCGGGCGTCGAACGCCCGGACCACGGCACCCAGCGACGAGGCGGTGCCGATGGCGGCCAGCCCGGCCACCCCGGCACCGACCACCAGCACCTTCGCCGGCGGCACCTTGCCCGCAGCGGTGACCTGGCCGGTGAAGAACGACCCGAACTCGTGGGCGGCCTCGACCACGGCCCGGTAGCCGCCGATGTTCGCCATCGACGACAGCACGTCGAGCGACTGCGCGCGCGAGATGCGCGGCACGGCATCCATCGCGAGCGCGGTGACCCCACGCTTGGCGAGGGTCGCGACCAGGTCGGGGTTCAGGGCGGGACCGATCAGCGACACCACCACCTGCCCCGGCCGCAACAGGGCGATCTCGGCCTCGGTCGGCGCGTTGATCTTCAGCAGCACGTCGGCGTTCCAGACGGCCTCGTCGATCACGTCGGCGCCGGCACGCTGGTACGCGGCGTCGTCGAAGCTCGAGAGCGCACCGGCATCCCGCTCCACGAAGACGGCGTAGCCGAGGGCGCGGATCGCTTCCACGGTCTTCGGCGTGGCCGCGACCCTCGTCTCACCCGGTCGGGTCTCTCTGGGCACTCCGATGCGCACGGCGGTTCCTCTCGGCCTGCAGGGGTCGACCCGAACCTATCGGGTCGACCCC
>DASSQL010000375.1:0-7119 GCA_035702525.1 Ornithinibacter sp.
GACCTCGGCCGACTTGATGATCGCCACGACGCCGAAGGGCAGGCAGCAGAACAGGGTGACCAGGATCGACCAGACGAGCTTGTTGTCGGGCGGGCCCCCAGCGGCACCGCCGCCGTAGGGCACCGGCGGGGGTGCGGCGTACCCGCCACCGTCCGAGCCGTAGGGCGGCGGGGGTGGGGGCGGAGATCCGGCGTCAGACATGGTTCCCTTTCACGTGCACGGGGGGTCCACACTCCCCGGCGGGACCCCAACGAGACACCTTTGTACCGCATCGCGGCATCGCTCGACAGGTCATCCACGATGCTGACGACCGTCCGTCCGCAGGTCGGCGGCCCGCGGACCACGGGCGACGCGCACGCGCGGCCAACCCGTCACCTCAGGGCCCACGCTGCGCCGCGACGCTAGGGTGGCGACGGAAGGAAGCCCAGGCCCCACGACCCACGGAGCACCCATGAGCAGCACCACGCCGCCCCCGCCCCCGCCCGAGGAGCCGCGCGAGCCCAGCGCCGACGACGGCGCGACGCCACCCCCGCCGCCCCCCGTGGACGAGCCCGCCGCCGACGAGGTCTCGCCCCCGCCGACGTCCGACCCCAGTGGCGAGGGCACGTTCAGCGCGCCGCCGCCCCCGCCGCCGCCGAGCACCGAGGGCGGGTTCCCGCCGCCGCCGCCCCCGCCGCCGACCGACGCGGGCTACCCCCCGCCGCCCCCGCCGCCCGCAGCCGCCGGTGGCTACCCCCCGCCCCCGCCGCCGCCGGCCGAGGGCGGTTACCTCCCGGCACCCACGGGTGGCGCGTACGACTCCGGGATGCCGGGCGGCGCCCCGCCGCCGTTCCCCACGGCCGCGCCCCCGCGCAACAACAAGGCGCTCATCGCCCTGGTCACGGGCATCGCCGGCCTCGTGTTCGCCTTCTGCTGCAGCCCGATCGGCCTCGTGCTCGGTGGGGTGGGTGCCGTGCTCGGCTACCTCACCCGCGCCGAGATCCAGCGCACCGGCGTCGGCAAGGAGAGCCAGAACCTGGCGCTCGGTGGCCTGATCACCGGCGCGATCGCCGTCGTCCTGTCGCTCATCGCCTTCGGCGTCGGCGCCTCGAACGTCTTCGGCAACTGAGCACCGGACCGGACCGACCATGACGAGCCACGTCTCCGCCCCCGGGGTGCTTCGGCGCCCCGGGGCGGGGCTGGTCGTGGCCGGGTCGGTCGCGGCCGCCGGTGGGCTGGCCTACCTCGGCACCCACGACCCGCACGTGGCGGGCAGCTACCCGCAGTGCGTCCTCTACAGCCTGACCGGCATCTACTGCCCGGCGTGCGGTGGCACCCGCGCCGCCTATGACCTGATGCACGGCGACGTCGCCGGCGCCATGGCCCGCAACCCGGCCGTGCCCGTGCTGCTCGTCGCCGTCCTGCTCTTCCTGGCCTACCGCGTCACGTACCGACGCCGCCACGGCACCGCGGCACCGGCCGTGCCGGCCTGGGTGCCGGTCGGCATCGCGGTCGCGACGCTGGTCTTCGGGGTGCTGCGCAACATCCCGGGCTGGGACTGGTTGTCCCCGGCCTGAGCCGGCTCAGCGACGACGCCGGCGCGCGACCTCGTAGAGGGTGACCCCGGTGGCGATACCGGCGTTGAGCGACTCGACGGCCGAGCTCATCGGCACCGACACGATCTGGTCGCAGTGCTCACGCACGAGCCGCGACAGCCCCTTGCCCTCGGAGCCGACGACCACCACGAGGGGCTCGGACGCCAGCTCGAGGTCGGGCAGCTCGACGTCACCGTCCATGTCGAGGCCGATGATGAAGAACCCGGCCTTCTTGTAGTCCTCGAGGGCCCGGTTCAGGTTCGTGGCCTGGGCCACCGGGATGCGCGCTGCGGCACCGGCGGACGACTTCCAGGCGGATGCCGTCATCCCGGCCGAGCGCCGGCTCGGCACGACCACGCCGTGGCCACCGAAGGCCGCCACCGAGCGCACGATGGCACCCAGGTTGCGCGGGTCGGTGATGCCGTCGAGCGCCACCACGAGCGGGATGCCGGGCAGCTCCGGGTCGATCAGGTCGCTCGGGTGGGCGTACTCGTACGGCGGCACCTGCAGGGCCAGACCCTGGTGCACCGAACCGTCGGTGAGCCGGTCGAGCTCGCCGCGCGGGGTCTCGAGCACCGGGATGCCGCGCTCGGTCGCGATCTTGAGCGCCTCGCGAACCCGGTCGTCGGAGTCGATCCGGCCGGCGACGTACATCGTGGTCACCGGCACGTCGGCGCGCAGGGCCTCGAGCACGGAGTTGCGCCCGGCGACCATCTCGCTGCTCGCCTTGTTCTTGCGGGTGCTGGTGCGGCCGGCCTGGCCACCACCGCGGCGCTCGGCAGCCTTGTGCGCCTTGTGGTTCGGGCGGTCGGTCGCCTTCGGCGTCGGGCCCTTGCCCTCGAGACCGCGGCGGCGCTGGCCACCGGACCCGACCTGGGGGCCCTTCTTGTTGCCGGTGCGCACTGCGCCACGTCGTTGGGAGTTACCTGCCATGTCAATCGCTCCGTCCCCGCGCGAGGGACCATCGGGCCCCTGCAGCGGTGTCCTCGAGCGCGATGCCGGCGGCGGCGAGCTCGTCGCGGATGGAATCCGCGGTGTCGTAGTCACGGGCGGACCGGGCTTGGGCCCGGGCCGTGATGCGTCCCTTGACGAGGGCGTCAAGGCTCGCGAGTGCGTCGGTGGCCCCGCTGTCGCCGGCCGACCAGGCCGGGTCGAGCGGGTTGACGCCGAGCACGTCGGTCATCGCGATGACCGTGCGGGCGATGGTGGCGGCGTCGTCGCGGTCACCGTCCTGGAGGGCGGTGTTGCCGGTGCGGACGGCCTCGTGGATCACCGCGAGGGCGCCCGAGACGCCGAGGTCGTCGTCCATCGACTCGCGGAACTCGTCGGGGAGGTCCTCGTCACCGGTCGGCAGGGCCGTCGTGACGCCCGGCAGGGCGCGGCGCAGGAAGCCCTCGATCCGCTCGACGGTGGTGTCGGACTCCTCGATCGAGCCCGGGTGGAACTCGATCATCGAACGGTAGTGGGCCGCGGTGAGGTAGTAGCGCACTGCGATGGGGCGGTGCTCCTTGACGACCTCGCTGACCCGCAGCGAGTTGCCGAGCGACTTGCTCATCTTCTCGCCGCCCATGGTCACCCAGGCGTTGTGCAGCCAGTAGTTGGCGAAGCCGAGGCCGGCCGCGCGCGACTGCGCCATCTCGTTCTCGTGGTGCGGGAAGCGCAGGTCGACGCCGCCGCCGTGGATGTCGAAGGTGTCGCCGAGGTACTTGCGCGCCATGGCGGAGCACTCGAGGTGCCAGCCGGGGCGCCCGGCACCGTAGGGCGTGGGCCACGAGGCGGTGGCGGGCTCGTCGTCCTTGCGGCCCTTCCACAGCGCGAAGTCGCGGGGGTCGCGCTTGCCGCGCGGGTCGGCATCCTCGGCGTCGACCATGTCGTCGACCTTCTGGTGGGTCAGCTCGCCGTAGGCCGGCCAGCTGCGCACGTCGAAGTAGACGTCGCCGCTGCCGTCGCGCGCCGCGTAGGCGTGGCCGCGGGCGACGAGGGTCTCCATCAGGGTGACCATCTCGGGCACGTGCCCGGTGGCGCGCGGCTCGTAGGTCGGGGGCAGCACCCCGAGGGCCTCGAGCGCGGCTGCGGTCTCGACCTCGTTGCGGTAGGACACGGCGTACCAGGGCTCGCCGTTCTCGGCCGACTTCGCGAGGATCTTGTCGTCGATGTCGGTGACGTTGCGGATGAGCGTGACGTCGAGGCCGTGACCGCGCGTCATCCAACGGCGCAGCACGTCGAAGGCGACGGCGAAGCGCACGTGGCCCAGGTGCGGCGGTGCCTGCGTGGTGAGCCCACAGATGTAGATCCCCGCCTTGCCGGGCACGACGGGGTCGAAGTCACGCAGCTCGCGCGTGAGGGAGTCGAACAGCCTGAGGGTCACCGGGCAAGGTTACCGGCGCTGGCGCCCATCCCCTGACTCCTCTCCCCCGCTGCGCCGGATGCCGTGCCGCACGGGTCACCGGGTCGGGCTTTCGCTGCCATCCCTGTGACGTCGGGGTTGTTCAGGGCCGTCAGGGAAGCTTCCCCGACACTGATGAGCTTCCCCGACGTCACGGTGGAGGCGGGGAAGCTCATCGGGCGACCGGACACGGGGATGCCGGGCCGCCTCACCGCAGCCTGTGGATGACGCCACGCCGGGCTCGGCCCGGACGGGCACCCTTGGGTGATGTCCGAACGACTTCTCGCCCTGGCTGCCGCCCACTGCGGCGTGCTGTCGGCCGCTGACGCGCACGCCGTCGATGTCGACGCCAACGGCCTGGCCGCCCTCGTGCGCTCGGGTGCGCTCCGGCGCGTGCGGCGCTCTGCGTACGTCGTGGGCGAGGAGTGGAATGCCGCGACCCCGGAGCAGCGCCTCGCCCTGCGCACCCGTGCGGTGCTACGGGCGCGTGGCGACGCGGGTGAGGCAGCCACCCACCAGAGCGCCCTCGCCGTTCACGGGCTGCCACTGTTCGGCGTCGCCCTCGACGTGGTCGACGTCGCCGCCCCGGTCACGCGGGTCCGCAAGCCGGGAACCCTGCGCATCCACCCCGCCGACCACCTGCTCGAGGTCTCGGAGATCGACGGGTGTCGCGCCGTCAGCATCGACGTCGCGCTCGCGCAGGTCGCCCTCCGTGAAGGTCGCCTCGGGGTGCTCGTCCCGGCTGACCGAGCCCTGGCGGCCGGCACGGCATCCCTCGAGCACGTGACCGAGCTGGTGCACCGGCTGGCGGGTACTGCACGGCTCGCCGGTCGGGCGGTGCGGTGGTTGGCGCAGGCCGACGGGGCCAGCGAGTCGGTCGGCGAGACGCGGGCCCGCCTGCTGCTGCTCGACCTCGGGCACGACGTGCGCAGCCAGGTGCCGATCAGTGACGACGCCGGCGTGGTCGGGGCCCGCGTCGACCTCCTCGTCGGTGGCCGCGTGGTCGTGGAGTTCGACGGTCTCGTGAAGTACGAGGGCGCGGAGGGTCGAGCGGCCCTGGCGGCGGAGAAGCGCCGTGAGGACTGGCTGCGCTCGCTCGGCTACGAGGTCGTGCGGCTCACCTGGGCCGACCTCGAGCGCCCGCGCCGGGTGGAGGCGCTGGTTCGCTCAGCACTCGAGCGGGCCGCGGCCTCCCTGGCCCGGCCGGCCTCCTGAACAACCCCGACACCACCGTGACGTCGGGGTAGTTCACGGCTGTCAGGGAACTTTCCCCGACGGCGCTGAGCTTCCCCGACATCCCAGTGACGTCGGGGTAACTCACTCGTCAGTGGCCGCGGGCGATCCACTCCTGCAGGTGCGGGGCCTCGGCGCCGATCGTCGTGGGGTCGCCGTGACCGGTGAGCACCACGGTGTCGGCCGGCAGGTCGAGCAGCCGGGTGCGGATCGACTCGACGATGGTCGGGAAGTCGGAGAAGGACCGCCCGGTGGCACCCGGCCCGCCGTTGAACAGGGTGTCGCCCGAGAACAGCGCGCCCAGGCCCGGTGCGGACAGGCAGCAGGCGCCGGGTGCGTGACCCGGGGTGTGCAGCACGGTCAGCTCGACGTCGCCGACGGTGAAGACCTGCCCGTCGGCCAGCTCGGCCCCGGGGGGCTCGGTCTGGCTCTGGTCCCAGAGCACCCGGTCGTCCGGGTGGAGGTAGGACGTGGCGCCGGTCGCGGCCGCGACGGCGTCGACGGCGTTGACGTGGTCGTTGTGCCCGTGGGTGCAGACCACGGCGACGATCCGACGCTCACCGACGGCCGTCAGGATCGCGCCGGCGTCGTGGGCCGCGTCGACGACGAGCACCTCGGCGTCGTCACCGACCAGCCAGACGTTGTTCTCGACCTCCCACGAGCCGCCGTCGAGCTCGAAGACCCCGGCGGTGACCACCCGCTCGACCCGCACGCCGCCCGGGGACGTGCGCAGCGGCATCCCGACGTCGGCCGTCACCGGTCCACGCGCGTTCACCGCGTGCCGTCCATGACGACGACCGAGCGCAGCACGTCGCCCTGGTGCATCTTGTCGAAGGCGGCCTCGACGTCGGCGATGCCGATCCGCTCGCTCACGAACGCGTCGAGGTCGAAGCGGCCCTGCCGGTAGAGGTCGACGAGCATCGGGAAGTCGCGCGAGGGCAGGCAGTCGCCGTACCAGCTCGACTTCAGCGAACCGCCGCGGCCGAACACGTCGATGAGCGGCAGGGTGATCTCCTTGTCGGGCGTCGGCACGCCCACGAGCACGACGGTGCCGGCGAGGTCGCGGGCGTAGAAGGCCTGCTCGTAGGTCTCGGGCCGGCCCACCGCCTCCACGACCACGTCGGCGCCGTGCCCGCCGGTGAGCGCGCGGATGGCCTCGATCGGGTCCTCGGTCGACGAGTTCACCGTGTGCGTCGCGCCGAACCCGCGAGCGGCCTCGAGCTTCCGGTCGTCGACGTCGACCGCGATGATCGTCGTCGCCCCGACCACGCTGGCACCGGCGATGGCCGCGTTGCCGACCCCGCCGCATCCGATGACCGCGACGGAGTCGCCGCGGCGCACCCCTCCGGTGTTCACGGCGGCACCGAAGCCGGCCATCACTCCGCAGCCGAGCAGCCCCACGGCCGCGGCGTCGGCGTCCCGGTCGACCTTGGTGCACTGCCCCGACGCCACCAGGGTCTTCTCGATGAACGCGCCGATGCCCAGCGCCGGGGTCAGCTCGGTGCCGTCGGTGAGGGTCATCTTCTGGGTCGCGTTGTGGGTGGCGAAGCAGTACCAGGGCTTGCCCCTCAGGCAGGCCCGGCACTGCCCGCACACGGCCCGCCAGTTGAGGATGACGAAGTCGCCCGGCGCGACGTCGGTGACGCCCTCGCCGACCGACTCCACGGTGCCGGCAGCCTCGTGGCCGAGCAGGAACGGGAAGTCGTCGTTGATGCCGCCCTCGCGGTAGTGCAGGTCGGTGTGGCAGACCCCGCACGCCTCGACGCGCACCACGGCCTCACCCGCACCGGGGTCGGGCACCACGATGTCGACGAGCTCGACCTCGGCTCCCCTGGCTCGGGCGATGACTCCCTGGACGGTCTGCGGCACGGGTGCTCCTGAGGTCGGACGGCGGCGGTCTGCGCGTCACCGTAACGCCCGCCGCCG
>DASSQL010000376.1:0-7837 GCA_035702525.1 Ornithinibacter sp.
GCTGGGGGTCGAGGTGGGCGACCTGCGGCTGGTGCTGCCCGACTTCCGCTACCGCGCGGTCATGAACGGCCTGGTCGAGCACGAGCTGTGCCCGGTGTTCGTCGGGTTCGTCGACGACGACCGGATGACGACCGACCCGGCGGAGGTCGACGACGCGCAGTGGGTGCCGTGGGCGCGATTCCGCGACGAGGTGCTGGCAGGCGACCGCACGGTCTCCCCCTGGTGCACCGAGCAGGTGCCGCTGCTCGACGCCCTGGGCCCCGACCCGCACACCTGGCCTGCCGGCCCGCGTGACGGCCTGCCGCCCGCCGCCGAGCTGGGCCCCGACGCCGAGGCGGCGTGAGGCCGGGCCGTGGACGACCGCTACCAGTACCTCCTGCTCATGGCGGGCTGCCTGCTCATCACCCTGCCGCTGGAGTTCCTGCTCCGTGCCCGGGTCTACCGCCGACCCCGGCGGCTGCTGCTGTCGCTCCTGCCGGTGCTCGCGATCTTCCTGGTCTGGGACGTCGTCGGCATCGTGCGCGGGCACTGGTGGTACAGCGAGAGCTACACGACCGGCATCCTGTTCCCGTTCGCCGTGCCGCTCGAGGAGGTCGTTTTCTTCGTCGTCATCCCGATCTGCGGGCTGCTGACCTACGAGGCGGTCGGCACCGTGCTCGGCTGGTGGCGTGAGTGGCGGGCACGTGATGCCTGAGTACACCGTGCTGGCGGTGCTGTCCGTCATCGGAACCGTTCTCGCGGAGGTCCTCTGGCTGCACACCGGCATCTTCCGTCGCGCCCAGTACTGGATCGCGATGGTGATCGTCTACTGCTTCCACGTGCTCGTCGACGGCTGGCTGACCAAGCTGTCGGCGCCGATCGTCATCTACGACGAGGGCCAGATCACCGGGGTCCGGGTGCCGTGGGACATCCCGGTGGAGGACTATCTGTTCGGGTTCGCCATGATCACCCTGACCCTGATGCTGTGGGTCCGCCAGGGACAACGCGCCGACGCACTCGACGGCACCGACCGCACCGAGCTCACCGAGCTCACCGACCGAACGACGACGCAGGAGACACCGTGACCGACGAGCCACACCACGAGGCGTGGGTGCTCGCTGACGCGTTCGACCGCGCCGCCCCGACCTACGACGCCATGGTCGCCCTCTCGCCGGGCTACCACGACCAGCTGCGCACGGCCGCGGAAGCGCTCGTCGACCGGCTGCCGGGCCCCGGTGCGGGTGACGGCGCGCTGCGGGTGCTCGACCTCGGCTGCGGCTCGGGCGCCTCGACCCAGGCGGTGCTCGACGCGTGGTCGGCCGGCGGCCGGCCCGCCGACGGCCTGTCGGTCACCGGTGTCGACGCCTCCGAGGGCATGGTCGGCCAGGCACGCCACAAGCAGTGGCCCGCCAGCGTCACGCTCGTGGTGTCCGACGCGGTCGCCTACCTCGAGTCGCTCCCGAGCGGCTCGGTCGACGGCGTGCTGGCGGCGTACCTGCTGCGCAACGTGCCCGACCGCGCCCGGCTCGTCGCCGAGGTGGCTCGCGTCCTGCGGCCCGGGGGCGGCATCGTCATCCACGACTACTCGGTGGCAGGCAGTGCCCGCGCCCGAGCGGTGTGGGCCGCCGTGTGCCACGGCATCATCATCCCGCTCGCCGTGGTCATGCGGTCCGACGTGCCGCTGCACCGCTACCTCTACACGAGCGTGCGCGACTTCGACTCGGTCGACCGCATCTGCGAGCGGCTCCTGGCCGCCGGGCTCGTCGACGTCAAGCACCGCTCGTTCCCCGGCTGGCAGCACGGGCTGGTGCACACCGTCGCCGGGTCGGCCCCGTCGTGATCGGCCGCCGCGCCCGCTGGACCCCCGGCCTCGACCGCCGCGCCGTGTTCCACCCGCCACCCGCACCCCTGGCCACGACGGAGGCCGCGCGCGTGCCGGCATCCGAACGGCACGTCGTCGTCGTGGGCGGCGGCATCGCGGGGCTGACCGCGGCCCTGGGCCTGGCCGAGCGCGGTGTGCGGGTCACGGTGCTCGAGCGCGAGGCCCGGCTCGGCGGGCGGGTGCGGTCGTGGCCGGTGCAGGTCGGCGAGGGCGGGCACGGCGAGATGAGCCGGGGCTTCCACGCGTTCTTCCGTCAGTACTACAACCTGCGCGCCGTGCTGCGGCGCACCGACCCCACCCTCGACCGGCTGGTCCCGCTCGCCGACTACCCCCTGGTGCGCGACGGCGGCGGGCGCGACTCGTTCTCGAACATCCCGCGCACCCCGCCGTGGAACCTCGCGGCCTTCGTGGCCCGCAGCCCGAGCTTCGACCTCAAGGGCCTGGCCGCGGTCGACGTGGACGCCGCCCTGGGCCTGCTCGACGTCGACTTCCCCGCCACCTTCGCCGCACTCGACGGTCGCAGCGCCGCCGACGTGCTCGACGAGCTGCGCTTCCCCGACGAGGCCCGCCACCTGGCCCTGGAGGTCTTCGCCCGCAGCTTCTTCGCCGACCCGCGCGAGTTCTCCGGCGCCGAGCTGGTCGCGATGTTCCACATGTACTTCGTCGGCTCGGCCGAGGGTCTGCTCTTCGACGTGCCGCGCGACGACTACGACTCCACCCTGTGGGGCCCGCTCGGTGCCCACCTGCACGGGCTCGGCGTCACGGTGGTCACCGGTCGCGAGGTGCGCTCGGTCGCCGAGCTCGGCGACGGCCTCTCGGTGCTGCACGGGGTGCCCGGCCACGACGAGCAGGACTGGCTCGCGGCCGACGCCGTCGTGCTCGCGCTCGACCCGGTGGGTCTGCGGCGCGTGGTCGCCGCCTCCCCCGGTCTCGGGGGCGAGGGCGACGCCGGTGCCGCGTGGCGGGAGTCGGTGGCCGGCATCCGGTCGGCTCCGTCGTTCGCGGTCTGGCGGCTGTGGCTGTCCGGGAAGGTCTCGCCGCAGCGCCCGCCGTTCCTCGGCACCAGCGGCTACGGGCCGCTCGACAACGTCTCGGTGCTCGAGCGGTTCGAGGGGCACGCGAACCGCTGGAGCGCCGCCCACGACGGGTCGGTCGTCGAGCTGCACGCCTACGCACTGCCCGAGGGCACCGCCGAGGCCGACCTGCGCCAGCGGATGCTCGCCGAGCTGCACCGGGTCTACCCCGAGACGGCTGCGCTCGAGATCGTGCACGACGAGTGGCTCGTCGCGGCCGACTGCGTGCTCGTGGGGCTCGAGCCGTGGCGATCGCGCCCCGGCGTGCGCACCCCCGACCCGCGGGTGCTGCTCGCCGGCGACGCCGTGCGCTGCGACCTGCCGGTGGCCCTGATGGAGCGCGCGGCGACCACCGGCTTCATGGCGGCCGACCGGCTGCTCACCGGCTGGGGCGAGCGCGGCCACGGGGTGTGGTCGGTGCCGATGGGGTCGCGGCTGGGGCCCGTGCCGCGGCTGGCGCGCCGCGGCATCCGCGCTTATCGGTCAGCGGCGGTGCGGCGCAGCTCGTAGAGCCGGGCCGCGTAGACCAGGTCGTCGGCCCACAGCTGGGTGGCCGACGCCCGCATCCCCGACTTGACCAGGGGCGCGAGGCCCCGGGCGACGCGGAACCCGAACCGGTCGGACGTCGCGACGACGGCCTCGGTCATCACCGTGCGGGCCGGGTGCACGCCGGGCGCGGTGATGGGGGTCGCGTGGGTCTCGACGACGCTGCCGGTGCCCTCGCCGTCGGTGATGGTCATGACGATCGTGTGCGAGTCGGGGCAGGCGAACTCGGCGCGAACGGGCACCGCGAACCACCGGCCGAGCCGGTAGGCGACGTCGAGCACGAGCAGGTCGTCGGTCGAGGCGTCGTCGTCGACGCTGAGGTCGCTGAACGCGTAGGGGTGCAGCCAGGCGCCGTGCCAGGGGTCGAGCCGGTTCTGCACGATGTCGCGGGGCTCGCAGTCGGTCGGCAGCGAGATCACCGACGCGAGGGAGGTGTCGAGCGGCGGGCGGGTGGCGAGCACGGGTCGGTCGGTCGGCTCGACGCCGTCCTCGACCTCGCCGACGCGCACCCAGAACAGGATGCCGTCGTCGTACGCCGCGTACGTGCGCCAGCTCGGCTGCCCCTCACCGTCGAGCGGCATCCCGTGCCAGCGGCAGAGCACCGTGCCATCGACGACGTCGCACGCGTCGAGGCGGGCGCCGAGGTGCGGGCAGGCGCCGGGGCCGGCCAGGGCCGAGCCGTCCCGGTCGCGCCACAGCACGACCTCGCGGCCGGCGATCGTGCGCAGCAGGGTGCGACCGGTCGGCACGTCCGCGGAGGCCGCGGCGACGAGCCAGCCGTGGGTGGGGCGGCGCAGGGCCGCACTCAGGGAGGCCTCGATGCGGGCCGGCCTGGCCTCGCGCCAGGTGCCCCGCAGGTGGTCGGGAGTCGTCTGGGGCAGGTAGCGCACGGGTACGCGGTGGCGCACCTCGTCGCGCCAGGACCGGTCGGTACGCAGCAGGCTCACGCTACAACGCTACTCCGCGCCCCGCCGGTCGCCAGAACCTTCGACAGAGCCGAGACGACCAGGTGGTGCGGCCTCGGCCACCCCGGCTCCCGGTGCTGCTCAGTCGGCCACGGCACCGCTGTCGAGCAGCTCGACCGGCTGCGGCGGGACGGCGTCGTAGACGACGTGGCCGTCGGGGGCGCGCACCCGCAACCGGAAGGCGGTGCCCTGGGGGTCCTCCGCGGACGACAGCGTGGCGAGGCCATCGTGGATCGTGGCGCTGTCGCGCACGTGCCCGTCGCTCGTCACCAGCTCGGCGGTCGCGCCGTCGGGGGCGATCGCCACGAAGCGGGGGTTCTTGCCGGTGGGCAGGAGGAGCAGGGCGTGCGGGTCGGTGGTCGGCACGGCGGCGAGCCGCTCGAGGTACGTCCACGGTCCGTCACCGGTCGACGCGGCGAGCCGGGTGCTGCGCACCCGGGCTCCGTCGCGGGTGGTCGTGGTGACGACGGTGACGCGCAGCGGCTTCGGGTGGGTGCCGACGAAGTCGGGGTAGGTGCCGACGTAGTCGGGGTCGGCGACCGACGCGGGCACCACCGCCTCGAGCACCGAGATCGTCGCCAGGCTGTCCGGGCGGTGCCCGGTGACGCCGGCCAGCAGGATGCGCTGCGCGGCGGCCAGGTCGTCGGCCGGCCCGCTCGAGGGCAGCAGGAAGGAGTTCGTCAACGCACCGGCGGGAACGCCGCGGTAGCCGGCCACGCCGACCTCCGGGGTGAATCCCACGCCGGTCGGGGCGAACGTGGCGACGCCGTCGACCAGTCTCAGGCCGACGACCACGGGGCGCACGCTGCCGTCGGGCTGCGGTACGGCACCGGTGACGACGAAGCCGTCGGTGATGCTCGGGCGGCTGAGCACGAGCATCGTGGGGGGCGCCCCCGGCGTGTCCTGGTCGACGCTCAGGGCGACCAGGTCGGTGGTGCGTGCCGTGGGCTCGCCCTCGATGGCGGTGGGAGCCAGTGCGGCGGCGCCGAGTCGTGCGGGAGCGGTCCACAGCCGGAGGAACACCTCCTTGTCGAAGCCCTCCCCGAGCGCCGGTCCCGGGACGCCCTCCGGGAGAGCCGTGTTCGCACCGGTGCTGTCCGTCATGACCACGGCCAGGGTGTCGCCGACCGGGCCCGCGTAGAGCAGCCGGCCCGCGGGGTCGACCTGGTGGGCGTGGGCGGCGACGGACCGGACGGTCGGGTCGTCGACGAGGGGGCCGCGCGGGGTCCAGGTCGTGACGACGGCCCACCCCGGGTCGTCGGGGTCGGTGACGGTCGGCTGGTCGGCGCCGCGGCCGGTCCAGGCGAACGCGCTCGCCGCGCCCACCAGCGCGAGCACCAGGGCGGCACCGACGGCGACCCGGCGGGTGCGGCGGCGGGCTCCCCTGGTGCGCTCGGCGACGAGGGCGACGGGGTCTGCGACCGGTGCGTCGTCGACGGCCGCCTCGAGGGCGTCGGCGACCGCGGCGGCCAGGGCCCACCCGACCTCGACCTCTGCACGGCCGACCGCCTCGGCGTGTGCCGCCCCCAGCCGCTGCTCGAGGGTCGCCAGCCCGGCGCGCACGGTGTCGAGGTCGGAGGTGGAGCAGGCGGCGACCAGGGCGGGCGGCTCGTCCCACCAGTGCCGCACCGCCAGCGCGGCCCGGGCGGTCGGTGCGGCGCCGGCGAGCACCGTCGCCAGCGCGGCCCGCACGCTGCCCTCCGGGTCCGGTTCGGCGTCCTCGGCAGGGGTGGGTGGTGTGACGCCGCCGCGGGCCGCTGCCGTGAGGGCCGCGGTCAGCACCGCCGCCCGGGCCGTGGCGGTGGGGGTGCCCGTGTCGGTGGTGGCCTGCCAGCGCCGGCCCAGCTCCGCGAGCGCGGATGCCGTCTCGCGGGCCGCGGCGTGCGGGTCGCCCGTCGTGACGGTCGCGACCGCGTGCAGCTCGCGCCAGCGCGCGGCCACGAAGTCGTCGAAGTCCCCCGCCACACCGCTCACCCGGTCAGTATCGCCGGGTCGCTCACCGGCCGTGCCGCACACCGGCCCCACCCGGCATCCGGCGGTCCGTCCGGTTGCGACACTGGTGGGCATGGACCTGACCTCGATGCTCTCCGGCAGCCTGCGGCTGTCGGCCACCGGCCCGGTCCACCCCGACGAGGTCTGGGACCGCTACACCCGGCCGGCGCGCTGGCCGGGATGGAGCCCGCACCTGAAGGAGGTCGACTACCCGCAGGCCGTGGTGGAGCCGGGCACGACGGGTCGGGTCACCGGCGTGGGCGGGCTCGTGGCGGTGTTCCGCATCGACGCGGTCGACCACGAGGCGCGCACCTGGTCGTGGAGCGTGCGCAGCGGCCCGCTGCGGCTGTCCTTCGACCACGGCGTCGACCCGGTCGAGGGGGCCCCGGGCCCCGCCACCTCCAGCACCGCCTGGCTGGTCACCCACGCCCTGTGGCCGGTGGCCGTCGGGTACGCCCCGCTGGCGAGACTGGCCCTGGGCCGCCTGGTCACCCCCGCCTGACCTGGTCGAGGGTCGACGACACGCCGCGTGCCGCGACCCCCAGCGGCGTGTTCTCTACTCTCGACCGGGCATCGGCTCGGCCGAGACGAGGATGCCGGCCCGCGGCGCCCGCTTCAGGCCCACTTTCGAACCGACCTTGTCGGTGAGGTCGGAGAACCGGGCGGGAAAGCCGTACTTGGCGACGATCGCGCGCCGCACCGAGGCGACGGCAGCGGCATCCCGGACGACCGTGGCGGTGCCCCGGAAGGTCGGGGCGTCCGGTGCGATGCGTCCGCGCATGTCGCAGGCCTGCAGCTCGACCCGGTCGGTGTGGGCGAGCCGCTTGGTCTTGCCGGTGTCGTCGACGGTGATCACCGCGAACAGCCCGGGCTGGTCGAGCGACGGCGCGAACCACACCGGGGTGGTGACGGCAGCGCCGGTGCGGCGGAACGTGGTCAGCGCGACGTACTTCGCCGAGGCCAGCGGGTGGTCGGCGGCGCGCACGGGGGCGGCACCGGCATTCGGCTCGTCCATGACGACAGCCTAGGTGGCGCCCGGAACCGCGCAGAACGGGGCTCCGCGAGCGCATCGGCGCAGGTCGGCGACAATCAGGTCGGCCTGAATGCGACGTTCCCGCGTCCGGACCGCTAGGCTGGCCGCAGTTGTTGAGCTTTCCGTTGTGAAGTAGTGGCAGAACGTCCCGCCGGGACTGAGCACTTTCTGAGCAGAGGTATCACAGGCATCACCAACGCGGAGCCCCCCGACAAGCGGGGTGCTCCTACTCAGAAAGTAGGCCTCCCATGGCTACTGGCACCGTGAAGTGGTTCAACGCCGACAAGGGCTTCGGCTTCATCGCCCCCGACGACGGCTCCGCCGACGTCTTCGCCCACTACTCGGCGATCAACTCGAACGGCTACCG
>DASSQL010000377.1:0-6795 GCA_035702525.1 Ornithinibacter sp.
CTTGCCGTCGGCCGCCAGCGAGGCGATCAGGTTGGCGATGGTCTGCGACTTGCCGGTGCCGGGCGGGCCGTGCACGACCAGGTGCGAGCCGGAGCGCACCGCCTCGATCGCCTCCTGCTGGCTGCTGTCGGCATCGAGCACCAGCACGTCACGATCGGGGTCGTCGAGGTCGACCCGGCTGCGGTCGAGCTCGGAGCGCACCGACCGCAGGGCGTCGGGGTCTCCGGCGAGCGCCGCCACGACGTCGTGGTCGGCGAGCGCGTCGCCCTGCGCGGCGAGGTCGGCCACCATCGGCAGCTTGGCGTACGAGAAGGTGCCGACGACCAGGCGCGGCGTCACCGAGAAGTCGGGCACGCCCGCGCACGCGGCGCCCAGTGCGGCGTAGACCGGGTAGGGGTCGAACATCGCGTCGGGGGTGGTGAGGGCCTCGATGGCGTCCTCGTCGAGGGTGATGCCCTGCTCGGACTTCAGGTAGTTGACCAGCACCGGGTTCAGCTCGAGCTCGGGCCCGAGGTCGAGCTGGTAGTCGCCCTGGGCCGCGCCGGTCGGGCGCAGGGTGCACGACCGCAGCAGCACGGGAGCCGCGGGTGAGCGCGGGGCCGGGCGCCCGTCGGGCAGGTGGGCGGCCCAGGTCGCCATGCCCACGGCCAGGAAGCAGGTGAGGATGCCGCGCTCCTCGGCGAGCTCGCGGCTCTTGGCGGCGATCGCCCGGGCCCGGCGGCGGGCGTCCTCGAGGGCCGCCGGCTCGCGGACCAGCTCGGACAGCTTCGTGGGGCGGCCGGCCATCATGCTGGCGACCCCACCGGGGTGGGCGGTGGTCAGGTCGAGGGTGCCGGTGGGCAGGTCGCGGTACCAGAGCAGGGTGTTGCGCCCGCCCAGGTCGACGAGGTGGCGGGTCCAGGCGGCCCGGGCGGCGGCCACCCGGGTCGCGCGCGGGTCGTCGTCGGGCGCCGGCTCAGGGCTCGCGCCGGAGGTGGCGCCGGCGGCCAGGGCCGCGAGCTGGGGTCGGGAGGCGTCGGTGCCGGCAGCGCCCTCGACGGGCGTCGCCTCGTCGCTCGTCGGGGACGGTTCAGTCACCTCAGCAGGCTAACAACGCGAGCGGTCGCCGCCGGTCAGGCGCCGGGGTGCGTCGGCGCCCGCTGCCGGTCCGCGAAGTCAGGAGCACTTCGCGGGCTCAGGGTCGTGCACGGCCCTGACTCGACGAAGTGCTCCTGACTTCGCGAGAAGACCCTCGGATGCCCGGGGGGTCGTGCCGGGCGGGCGGGTTCAGGCGGGGGTGGGGTGGGCGCGCACGGCGCTGAGGGCCGCGACCAGGCCGATGACCACGGCGACGCCGAGGGCGAGCAGGGCCAGCGTGGTGAAGCCGGCCCGGTCCACCACCACCCCGGCGAGCGCCCCGCCGAGCCCGGCGACCAGCCCCATGACCAGGTCGGAGGCTCCCTGCGCGCCCGGCCGCTCCATGGCCGGCACCGCCGACGTGAGCATGGTCGACCCGGCCACGAGGGTGCACGACCAGCCGAGCCCGAGCAGGAAGAGCCCGAGCCCGAGGGTGGGCGACCCACCCTCCGGGGACGCCGACGCGAGCAGGGCTGCGGTCGACAGGATGACCGACCCCACCACCGCCACGGAGCGGCCGCCGAACCGGTCCACGGCCAGGCCGGTCAGCGGCGAGAACGCGAACATCCCGACGATGTGGATGCTGATGACCAGGCCGATCAGCTCGAGGCCGGCGTCGCCGTGGGACATGTGCAGCGGCGTCATCACCATCACGCTGACCATGACCACGTGCCCGAGGGCGAGGGTCATCAGGCCCAGGCGCGCCGCGGGGATGCCGGCGATGACCCGCAGCCCGCGGCTCACCGACCCGTGGGCCGGGCCGGAGTCGTCGCCGTCGGCGATGCGCCGCCGCCGGGCCTCGAGCAGCGGGTCGGGCCGCAGCCGCACGCTGACCACGGCGATGGCGAGGAGCAGCCCGATGATCGAGAAGACGTAGGGCCCCGTGAGCGGGGGCAGGCCGAGCCACCGGGCGACCGGCGCGCTGGGCCCGACGAGGTTCGGCCCCAGCACGCTGCCGACCGTGGTCGCCCACACGACGATGCTGAGGTCGCGCGCCCGGTGCGCCGGGGTCGCGAGGTCGGCTGCGGCATAACGGCTCTGGCTGTTGGATGCCGTGGCCCCACCGAAGAGCACGCTCGACACCAGCAACAGCGCGAAGTTGCCGACGACTCCCGCGGTGACCAGCCCCACCGCCCCGATCGCGGCGAGCACGTAGCCGAAGGCCAGGCCGGGCCGCCGTCCGCGCGCGGCCATCAGCCGGGACATCGGGATGGCGATGACGGCCGCGCCGAGGATCTGGAAGGTGCCGCCGAGCCCGGCCCAGCGGGCCGACCCGGACACCTGCTCGGCGAGCAGCGCGCCGACGGCCACCCCGGCCGACATGCCGACCCCGCCGAGCATCTGGGCGACGACGAGCGTGCGGACGACGTGCCGCTGGACCGTGTCGGTCGGGCCCTTGGTCGTCGTCACCGGAGCAGTATGCAGGGGCGGCGAGGATGCCGAGAACCCGCGGTGGGTGGGCGGTCAGCGGAGCCGGCGCACGGCATCCACCCCTGCACGGTCGCGGTCAGCGGCGCCGGCGGACCATGGTCCACTCGTTGTGGCCGTCGACCCGCTCGTACTCGAGGTCGTCGAGGGCGACCCGCGCCAGCGCCAGGCCGCGGCCGTTCTCGCTGTCGGTGTCGGGCATCGCCCGATCGGACTCCTCCAGCGGCGGGCCGCCGTCGCGCAGGTGGCCGAGCAGCTGGTCGCGCTCGACGTCGAGGGTGAACGAGTAGCGGATCGTGCCGGGTGGCCGCCCGTGCTCGACGACGTTGTTGGCGATCTCGATGACCGCCGTCTCGAAGAGCATCAGGTCGGTGGCCTCGACGTCGGGGTTCTCGTCCCGCACCCGGTCGAGCAGGTCGTGGAGGAGGTTCAGGGTCTCCGGGACCGCGAGGGTGTCGACGCGGTACTCACCACCCATGGACCGCGTCACCCACGGTGTCGAAGGGCTGCAGGATGCGGTCGAGGTTGGTCAGGTTGAGCACCATGCGCACCTGCTCCTGCGCCGAGGCGATCCGCAGGTCGCCGCCGGCCTGGCGGGTCCGCTTGAGGCCGGCGACGAGGGCCCCCAGCCCGGAGGAGTCGACGAAGCTCGTGCCGGCGAGGTCGACGACCAGCCGCACGTTCCCTCCCGACACCGCGTCGTCGATGGCGCTGCGCAAGGTGGGCGCGGCGACCATGGTCAAGCGACCGTCGCACGTGAGGACGGTGGCGTCCCCGATCGTCGACGTGTGGACCTGCATCACGATGTGTACTCCCTCTCCAGGGTCGGGTGTCGGTGGTTGTTGTGGGTGCCCCGGTACAGGGCGGCACGCCAGATGACGCTGAGGACGAGCAGGTCGTAGGCGATCCAGGCGGTGTTGACCCCGGTTCCGATGACGCTGTCGGCCGCGCCCACCCACAGTCGCACGACACCGATGACGACCGCGAGCACCAGCAGCCCCGCCGCGATGAGCTGGGGGGCGATCAGGCGCCACGGGAAGGGCCGTTCGTCGGCGTCGGCCTGCGTCTTCGGGGTGACGACGAAGCCCAGCGGGCGGTGGAACCAGACGTTGGCGGCGGCGGTCCAGCAGGCCTTGATCCACAGGGGGAACAGCGCGAGGCTGAACTGGTGGCCGCGCCAGGTCTTCTTGCCGTAGCCGACCGCCAGGAAGAGCAGCTGGTTGACCAGGATGTACGGCGTGAAGAAGGCCAGGAAGGTCAGGCCGTAGGCCTTGACCGGCAGCACGCCGAAGACGAGGTAGAGGAAGGGCGCGGTGAGGAACACCACGGCCGCGAACCCGGACAGGTAGCTGTACATCGTCGAGAAGTACATGAGCCGCTGCGGGATGCTCAGGCCCTTCTGCACCAGCGGGTTCTCCTTGAGCATCACCTGCAGGGTGCCCTGTGCCCAGCGGAGGCGCTGCTGCAACATGGTGCCGAGGTCGTCGGGGGCCAGGCCGTGGGCCAGCACCTCGTGGTGGTAGACCGACTTCCACCCCATGGCGTGCAGCCGCATGCAGGTGGCCATGTCCTCGGTGACCGACAGGGTCGCCATCGGCATCATCGGCTGGGCCTCGTGCGAGCGGTCGACGTCGACGGCGTGCACAAGCTGGCGCACCGACTCGATGGCGCTCAGCGGCGACAGGTCGCGGGCGGCCAGGCGGGTGAGAGCAGCGTCGTCGACGACCAGCTCGCCCAGCTCCTCGTCGTACTGCGGCACGTCCTGCAGGACGCCGATCTCCTCGAGGTCGGCCCGGATCGCGGCGAGGTCCTCGTTGACGATGAGCCGTGCCGACGCGTCGGCCCGCTGCTGGAACGCGTAGGTCACCTGCGACACCGGGGTGCCGGCGGCGAGGTCCGACCGCGCAGTCGTGGCAGCCTCCGCGAGCTCGTAGAGCGCCGCGACGGCCACCGGGCCGCTGGCCACGGCGTGCTCCTCGGCGGTGGCCAGCAGCCGGCTCGAGGTGCGCAGCGCGTCGGCGACGGCCGACTCGACCTCGCGCACGTACCCGACGATGCCGAGCTGCATCAGTGCCTCACGACGCAGCACCGCGTTCGACCCGCAGAAGAACGCGGCGTTCCAGCCGTCCTTGCCCTGCTGGATCGGGCCGTAGAACAACGGCGCCTGCGAGCCGAGCGGGTCGGAGTCGGTGACGTTGGTGAACCACTGCGGCGTCTGCACCAGGGCGACCTCGTCGTCCTGGAACCAGCCCAGGGTCTGGTCGAGGATCTCCGGCTTCGGGATCTGGTCGGCGTCGAGGATGAGCATGAACTCGCCGTGGGTGGCGAACAGCGCGTTGTTGAGGTTGCCGGCCTTCGCGTGCCGCGGCCGGTCGTGCCAGTCCTCGGTGCGGGTGATGTAGCCGACGCCGAGCTCGGTTGCCAGCGAACGCATCTCGAGCCGGTCACCGTCGTCGAGGATCCACGTCTCGTGCGGGAACCGGATCCGTTGGGCCGCTCGGGCGGTCTGGGCCACCAGCTCGACGGGCTCGTTGTACGTGGTGATGAAGACGTCGACCGTCTCGGTGCCGAGCGCCTCGGGGGCCGGGCCGCGGCGCTTGATCCGCCACACCGTCATCCCGAACAGGTAGGCGTCGACCAGCGCGTAGGTCTCGGCGACCACCAGCGGCACGGCGATCCACCAGTTCGCCCAGTTGACGGAGAACAGCCACCGCCAGCCGAGGTAGAGGGTGCCGGCCAGCAGGGTGAGGACCACCAACACCCGGATGAGGAGCTGCTTGTTCACTCGACGCTGCGCTTCACCACGACGACCGTGACGTCGTCGGTGGGGCCGGACCGCTCCGCGAACGCGGTGATCTCGTCGACCATCCGCTGGGCCGAGAGCCGGCGGTCGCCCAGCTCGGACAGGGCCGCGAGGCCGTCGGCCGGGTCGTCGAAGAAGTCGAGGATGCCGTCGCTCACCACGACGAGCACGTCACCGCGGTCGAGCACGAAGTCGTGGGCCAGCCAGTGGTCGCCGCTGATCGCGCCGATCGGCAGCCCACCGGAGGTGAGCCGGCGGGGGACACCCTCGGTGTCGATGATCACCGCGAGCCCGTGGCCGGCGTCGACGTACTGCCCCTCGCCCGTCACCGGGTCGATGCAGGCGCCGAAGGCCGTGACGAAGGTGTTGGTGTCGCCGAGGTCCTGGTCGAGGTCGTAGGCGGTGCGGTTGAAGGCCTCCTCGATGCTGATGAAGCGTGCGGCGCCGCGCAGGACGGCCCGCACCGAGCTCGCGATGAGGGCGGCGCCGATGCCCTTGCCCATGACGTCGCCGGCGAAGATGTGCAGCTTGTCGCGCGCGAGGAACCAGTCGTAGAAGTCGCCGCCGACGTGCCGCGCGGTGACGCAGTGCCCGGCGACCTCGAACCCCGGCAGGCGGATGGCCGAGCGCGGGCGCAGCGCCCGCTGGAGAAGCGCGGCCCGGTGCATCTCGTTCTCGGTGGCGAGCTCGGCCTCGACCCAGTCGGCGAGGGTGCGCAGCAGCCGCAGCTCCGCGGCATCCATCTCGCGCTCCTCGTACCCCATCACGCACAGCACGCCGACCCGGTGCTCACCGGCGTGCAGCGGCTGTCCGGCGTAGAAGCGCAGCCCGGAGCCCATCAGCGACGGGGACTCGTTGAACCGGTCGTCGACCTCGAGGTTCGGCACCACGAGGGCCTCGTCGCGCTCGATGGTGACCGTGCACACCGAGTCCTCGCGCGGCATCTGGTTGCTGCGCAGCCCCGTGCTGGCCTTGGCCCACAGGCGTTCCTCGTCGATCAGGGTCACCGCGGCGACAGGCACGCGGAAGAGCTCCTTGACGAGCTCGACCAAGCGGTCGAAGCGCTCCTCGCGGGGCGTGTCGAGCACCTGCAGCGCATCGAGGGCGCGCAAACGCGCACTTTCGTCGATCCGTTCGACGACGTCGTGTCGGGACACCGGTCCAGCCTTTCCCACCCTGCACTGCCGACTGTAGTTGAGGGGTGCACCACCGGCAGGTCATCCGGCCCATTCCTGGGACACCGCCCGGCGGGTTAGGGCCGTGTGGACGAGGCGTTCCGCCGTTCGGACGATGCCCGGTTCGTCGGCGAGGTGGGGTGTGGATGCCGTGACCGGGACCGCTAGCCTGTGGGGGCCTCGCGGGCGACCGCGGGCGCGCCCTCGTAGCTCAGGGGAAGAGCACTTCTCTCCTAAAGAAGGTGTCGGCAGTTCGAATCTGCCCGGGGGCAC
>DASSQL010000378.1:0-12431 GCA_035702525.1 Ornithinibacter sp.
GCGGCGGACCGGCGCAGGCTCTCGAGGAGCCGCCCGGCCTCGTCGGCCACCGACCCGACCTGCTCGTCCCAGCGCTCAGCGCCCACTGGCCCACTGCTCCTCGTCGCGCTCGAACCGCACCCGCAGCTCTCCGCTGCCCACCGCAGCATTGTTGACGATGCAGCGGCGCAGCACCGACGGGAGCGTGACGACGCGGCGCTGACCCCCCACCTCGAGGAGGAGGTCGTCCTCGCGGCGGGCCATGCCGACCATGCCGGCCGACACCAGCGGCAGGGGCAGGGTGAGCACGAAGTCGGCACCGTCGGCCTCGACCCGCATCCGGGGCACGTCGACGTCGTCCATCAGCTCGGGGGCGGGCCGACCGTCGGCGACGGTCGCGGCGGCGAGGTCGTCGAGCGCGTCGGCGCCGATCGGCTCGCCGGCCAGGTAGGGCGCACACAGCAGGGGGATGCCGAGGAACGACTCGCGCACCTGGTCGAGCCCGGTCGCCTGCGCGCTGGTCCACGCGGTGCGCCATGGGTCGACGTCCCCGGGGAGCGCGGCCGGCAGGACCCGGTTCACGACCACGGCGTCGACCGCGTACCCGTGCAGCGACAGGGAGGTGAGCACCCGCCGGCTCTCGGCGATGACGACCCGCTCGGGGGTGAGCACGACGCGCACGCTCGCCCGGGTGGAGGTGAGCAGGGTGCGCACACCGACCATCAGGTCGCGCCAGGCCCGCAGCACGAGCAGCACCTCCGGGCCGGGCACGGGCACCCCGGTGGCCGCCGAGGCCGCGGGCCGCAGCACGGTGAGCAGGCGACGCTGGGCGGGCAGCAACCGGTCGAGGTGCCAGCCGAGCACCTCGGGCAGGGCCAGCAGGCGCAGGGTCTCGGCGGTCGGGGCGCAGTCGACGACGACGAGGTCCCAGTCGCCGCTGTCGGCCTGGTGGGCCAGGGCGGCGAGCGCGGTGACCTCCTCGGCCCCGGGCAGCGAGGTGAGCTCGTCGGCGACGACGGCGTCGACGCCCATCGCGTCGAGCACCCCGAGCAGGTAGTCGCGCACCACCTGCCAGTCGGCCTCGACCGCGGTGTGCGCCCCGACGGCCAGGGCGTGCAGCTTCGGCTCGACCCGGGTGGTCTCGCGCCAGGTCTGCGCCGTGCGCAGGTCGACGTCGAGGGCGTCGCCCAGGCTGTGCGCGGCATCGGTGGACATCACCAGGGTGCGCAGCCCCGAGCGGGCGGCCCGGACCGCGGTGGCGGCGGCGGTCGTGGTCTTGCCGACACCGCCCTTGCCGGTGACGAGGACGACGCGGGTCATGGTGGGCGTCAGCCCTCCGCGCGCTTCTTGAGCTCGGTCAGGGCGGTGTTGATGATGTGCTTCTCGGCCTTGCGCTTGAGCATGCCGATCATCGGCATGGTGAGGTCGACCTCGAGGTCGTAGGTGACCTGGGTGCCGGTGGCGGTGCGGGCGAGCGCGTAGGTGCCGTCGAGGCCCTTGAGCAGGGTGGCCCGCACCAGGTGCCACGACACGCTGCCGGTGCCGTCCTTGGCGATGTCCCAGTCGTACTCGAGCACGTAGTGGTCCTTGATCGCCCCGGCGTGCAGGTGGAACTCGACCTGGTCGGCCCAGCCGTCGCCGTCCTCGCTCAGCACCGTGGCCGAGGTGACCTCGTTCGCCCACTCCGGGTAGCGCTCGAAGTCGGCGATGACGTCGAGCACGGCGCCGGGTTCGGCGGCGATCTCGACGGAGGACTGTGTGCGGTCGGCCATGGCACGGAGGCTACCCGCCCCGCGGGGTCCTAGAGTTGAGGTGTCCCATGTGGTGCCACCCGAAGGAGTCGACCGTGCACGAGAAGTCCACGCCGCTCGTCCTGCCCGAGACGACGCAGGGCAGCCTCGCTGACGTGCCACGGCGGTGGGCGAGCGCCGAGCCGGGTCGCGTCGCCTTCTCCGTGCGGTCGGGTGCCGGCTGGACCGACGTCACCTCGGCCACCTTCGCCGCCGACGTCGCCGCCCTCGCCAAGGGCCTGATCGCCGCCGGCATCGGCGTCGGTGACGCCGTCGCGATCATGAGCCGCACCCGCTACGAGTGGACCGTCGCCGACTTCGCGCTGTGGTCGGCCGGCGCCGTGCCCGTGCCGATCTACGAGACGTCCTCGGCCGACCAGGTCGAGTGGATCCTCGCCGACTCCGGCGCGGTCGGCGTGATCGTCGAGACCGACGCGCACCTCGCCTCGGTCGACAAGGGCCGCGCGCGGCTCACCGGCCTGCAGCACGTCTGGGTCATCGACCAGGGCGACGTCGACAGCCTCAGCCGCGACGGCGACGACGTGGACGACGCCGAGCTCGACGCCCGCCGCGAGTCGCTCGACCGCAGCAGCCTCGCCACGATCATCTACACCTCCGGCACGACCGGCCGGCCCAAGGGGGTCGAGCTCACCCACGGCAACTTCCTCACCCTCGCCGAGAACACCGCGGAGAAGCTCGCCGAGGTCGTCAAGGCCGACGGGTCCTCGACGCTGCTCTTCCTCCCGCTCGCGCACGTGTTCGCGCGCTTCATCGAGGTGCTCGCGGTCACCGCCGGGGTGCGGATGGGGCACTCCTCCGACCTCAAGGCCCTGCTCGACGACTTCACGGCCTTCCAGCCGACCTTCATCCTCGCCGTGCCGCGGGTGTTCGAGAAGATCTACAACTCCTCCGAGGCCAAGGCCGAGGCCGGCGGCAAGGGCAAGATCTTCGCCGGCGCCGCCGCGGCCGCGGTCGCGTGGTCGGAGGCGCAGGATGCCGGGAGCGTCCCGTTCGGCCTGCGGGTGCGGCACGCGATCTTCGACAAGCTCGTCTACGGCAAGCTGCGCGAGGCGATGGGCGGCAAGGTGCAGTACGCCGTCTCCGGCGGGGCACCGCTGGGCACCCGCCTGGGCCACTTCTACCGCGGCATCGGCCTGACGATCCTCGAGGGCTACGGCCTCACCGAGACCACCGCCCCGGCCACCGTCAACCGCCCCGGCGAGATGCGGATCGGCACCGTCGGCCTGCCGCTGCCCGGCGTCGACGTGCGCATCGCCGACGACGGCGAGATCCTGCTGCGCGGCGTCAACGTCTTCCGCGGCTACCGGGGCAACGACGTCGCGACCGCCGAGGCCGTGCGCGACGGCTGGTTCCACACCGGCGACATCGGCGAGCTCGATGACGCCGGCTTCCTGCGGATCACCGGCCGCAAGAAGGAGATCCTGGTGACCGCCGGCGGCAAGAACGTCGCTCCCGCGGTGCTCGAGGACCGGCTGCGCGCCCACCCCCTGGTCAGCCAGTGCATCGTCGTCGGCGACGGCAAGCCGTTCATCGCCGCGCTCATCACCCTCGACGAGGAGATGTACCCCGGCTGGGCCCGCAACCACGGGCTCGACGGGGTCTCCTTCGCCGCGGCCCGCACCGACGAGCGCATCATCGCCGAGGTGCAGAAGGCCGTCGACGACGCGAACACCGCTGTGTCCAAGGCCGAGTCGATCCGCAAGTTCGCGATCCTCGACTCCGACTTCACCGAGGAGTCCGGCCACCTCACCCCGTCCCTGAAGCTCAAGCGCAACGTCGTGATGCGTGACTTCGAGGACGAGGTCGACGCCCTCTACGGTGGCTGACGCGAGCGCGGCCACCACGGCCGCACCCGCCTCCCCCACCTCGCCCACCGCGCCCGGACGGGTCACGTCCGGGCCGGTCGCCGCGGTCGTGCTGGGCGCCGCCTGGCTCGCCTGGTTCGGCGTGCTGCAGTGGAGCGTCGTGCGCTTCCGGGTGTCGATCGTGCTGACCCTCACCGTGTGCGCCGCGCTGCTCGCCTGGTGGCTGGCCCGCCGCCTGGTGCTCGACGTGCCCCGCTGGCTGGCGCCTGCCGTGGTGGTGGCATCGCTGGTCATCACCCTCACCGTGCCGCTGTTCACCTACCTGCGCGGCGGGTGGCTCACGGCATCCCTGGCGGTGCTGACCGTCGGTGGCGTCGGCTGCGCGCTGCTGCTGACCCGACCCGGTCGCAGGGCCGCGGTGGCGGCGTACGCCCTGGCCGTGCTCACCCACACGCTGCTGGCGGTGGTCGCGATCGTCGGCGACAAGGCTCCGCGGATCGACGTCTGGGTGGTGCTCCAGCAGGGCGCCGACGCCCTCGCCCGCGGCGACAACGTCTACACCCAGCAGTGGACCAACTCCCCCGGCGTGCAGGACTTCTTCCCCTACCTGCCGTGGATGGCCGTGCTCACCGCGCCGGGTCGCTGGTTCGCCGGCGACGTGCGGTGGGCGGTGCTCTTCTGGTCGCTCGTGCTCTTCGCGGGGCTGTGGGCGCTGGCGCGCGGCCGGGTCGAGCGGGCCGCCGCGGTGACCGCGGTGCTCGTGCTCGCGCCCGGCACGCTGACCCAGGTCGACCAGTCCTGGACCGAGCCGGTGCTGGCCGCCCTCATCGTCTGGTGGGCGGTGCTGGTGCGGCGCGACAAGGCCTGGTGGGCGGTCATCCCGCTGGCGCTGGCCTGTGCCAGCAAGCAGCATCTGGCCCTGCTCGCCCCGGTGCTGCTCGTCTGGCGGCCGTTCGGCGCGTGGCGCACGCTCGCGACCGGTGGGCTGGCGGCGCTGCTGATGCTGCCGTGGGTGGTCGCGGATGCCGGTGCCTTCCTCGGCGACACCGTCACCACCCTGCTCACCTTCCACCCGATCAAGTTCGCCAACACCTGGTACCTGTACGCCCTCAACGAGCACGGCGTCACGCTGCCGTTCTGGGTGACCGGGGCGGCCATGGTGGGGGTCGTCGCGGTCGCGGCGTACGCCGTGTGGCGGCGCCGGCCGGGCACCGACGAGCTGCTGCGCTGGCTGGCGTTGGTGCTCGCCGTGGCCAACCTGGTGAACAAGCAGGCCTTCTACAACCAGTTCTGGCTGGTCGGCGCCCTCGTGGCGGCCTCGCTAGCACTCCCCCAGGGCGAGCCGGTCGACGTCCCCCAGGACGAGCCCGGCGGGGAGGACGTCGACGCCACGGCATCCACCCGCGAGGCGGCCGCGGTCAGCCGGGGTTCGTCGCGAGGCGGCCCAACCGGGTGAGCCACCGGTCGGTCAGCTCGGCCCGGGTCGTGTGCAGCACCGACACCAGGGCCGCGTCGGTGGCGGCCTCGGCCTCGGCGTCCGAGCCGGTCGACGCGCTCGCGGCGACCAGCCGGCGCAGGGCGGCCTCCCCGTGGTCGTGGGCGATGAGCTCCACGGCCTGCCACGCCGCCAGGTAGGGCACCTCGATGTCGCCGCTGGTCGGCTGCAGGTCCGAGGTGGTGGGCAGCCGGCGCGGGCCGTGCCCGGTGCGGATGGCGCCGACCAGCGGAGCGACCAGGCGTGCGGTCGACACGTCGGCCCGGGCGTACCCCACGTGGTCGGCGTAGCCCTCCGCGAGCCAGCCGGCCGGGCGCCCGGGCACCGTCGCCCGCACCGCGACGTGGGCCAGCTCGTGCGTGAGCACCACGTCGCGCCCGCTCGCGGTGAGCCGCCCGAACGCCGTGGGGTCGAGCACGACGCGGTCGCCGGTGGCGGTACCGGAATCGCGCAGTGGCCCCTCGGTGGTCGCGGCCACGGGTGCGGCCCCGGACTCGGTGCGCCCGAGCAACGCGTCGGCCTCCTGGCTGGTCGACGGCGCCAGCACGAGCACCCGTGAGGGCGTGCCCGACCACTGCGTGCGCAGGGTGGGCACGGCACGGTCGACGACGGCCGCGTGCTCGGCGAGGCGCTTGCCGGGCACGGTTCCGGCCACGACGGCGTGCTCGCCGCGCCGCACCCGCAGGGTCGGCATCGCCACCCACGGGGCGGTCGCGCCCGGGCCGACCGGGCGTTCCGCCTCGACCTGCCAGCCGGCGTCGGACCGCACGAGGTCGTACTCCAGCCGGGCGACCCGGTCGCCGCGGTCGAGGTCGTCGACCCGGTACCGCACGTCGACCTGTGCCGTCGCCCGCGACGACCCGGTCGCGCCGGTGCTCGGCCCGGTCTCGAGGAGGTCGACGGGGTCGACGACCGGCTCGCCGACCTCGAGCCGGGACACGCGCAGGGCCCGGGCCGCCCCGAAGCTGTCGAGCTGCCGGCGCCCCGCCGCCGACGAGCGGTCGGCGACCGTGGCGGCGTACGCCGACTCGTCGCCCGCGACGACCGCGGCGGCCCGCCGACGCAGCAGGTCGGAGACCGCCGTCGTCACCTCGGCCGACGAGGCCGCTGAGGCCGATGGCGTCGACGAGGCCGTCGTGGTCGCCGGTGGCGCGGGCACGTCGTCGGCGGTGCTGGTGCACCCGGCCAGCCCCGCCGTACCGGCCAGTGCGAGCACGGCCAGCGCGGCGCCCCACCCCAGCCGGGCACGGCGTCGGCTCGGGGTCAGCGGGCTCGGCACCGGCCCATCGTAGGAAGCCGCGCTGGGAGCCCCCGCCCAGCCGCCCGCAGGCCGGCCCGGAGGCCACCCCTTCCCTCACCCGACGGCGCGGCCGCCCTCTCGGGCTGCGTCGTCACGCGCACCGGATGCCGCGACGACGGCCCGGGCCCGAGCCGCGGTCTCGGGTGCGACGAGACCGGCCTCGACGAGCCGGGTGACGACGGCCCGCTCCTGCGGGTCGAGGGCGTGCTCGAGCCGCAGGGACGGCGCAGTGAGGTCGAGCAGGACGGGCACCATGCAGTCGCCGCACTGCAGCTCGCGCACCGGGCAGGTGCGGCACTCGACGGTCATCGTCAGGTCGTGGCTGGGCATCGGTTCTCACCCCTTCCAGGTGGTTGACGCCCACGCTAGGGGCGACCACCGACACACCCTCCCGCCCGGCATCAGGGGGGCAGGTCACGCCGGGCGCGGCACCGCCGACAACAGCGACTGGCCGATCCAGGTCGGCACCGCCCGCGCGACCTCGGTGGGCGCCTCGACCTCGACCCGCCCCGACCGCACGGCGTCGGACCAGCCACGGTCGCCGCGCCAGATCTCCGTCATCGACCGCAGCGAGGTGCGCACCGTCGCGGTGACCTCGAAACCGGGGTCGACGTCACAGACGTCCACCTCGTCGCCGGTCACGCAGATCCACCACCTCGAGACCGGCGAGGCGACGTCGTCGAAGCGGATCGCCACGACCGTGCGACCCCGCGGCCACCGCTCGACGGGGATGGTGCGCCGCACGTCCCACAGCAGCAGGCGCGGGTCGAGGTCGCCCTCGGTGAGGTCGCCCGCCCACCGGGCACCCCAGGCCCCCAGGGCGTCGACGACCGGGCGCAGCTCCAGGCCGCTCTCGGTCAGCTCGTAGGTGCTGCGACCCGCCACCACCGCGCGCCGCACCACCCCCACCCGCTCCAGCCGCCGCAGCCGCTTGGACAGCAGCGCCGGCGACATCTTCGGGTTGCCCCGGCGCAGCTCGTTGAAGTGCCGGCTACCGAGCAGCAGCTCGCGCACCACCAACAGGGTCCAGCGCTCGTCGAGCACGTCCATCGCCTTCGCGATGGGGCAGAACTGCCCGTAGGTCGACACGGTCACCACCTCCTGCGGGGGCCGCCGCCCGGCCCCGGCACCGCCCACCCAGTGCACACCCACCGGCGAGGTCGCGCCAGTACAGATCGTGAACCGCCACTGCTACAGATCGCGCACTGGATGCCACCCACCCGGTTCGCGACGCTGGACGCATGACCACCACGAAGGAGAACGTCATGACCGACACCACCCAGGAGCGGCGCACCGGCACCGGCATCCACTACGGCGCCGCGCCGGAGGTCAAGCTGAAGCACCGCGCCATGTGGGCGCTGGGCGACTACCCGGCCGTCGCGCACGACATCGTCGCGCCGCTCGGCGCGCTGCTCGTCGACGCCTGCCTCGTCACCGCCGGCGACCGGGTGCTCGACGTCGCGGCCGGCACCGGCACCGTCGCGATCCCGGCGGCCGAGGCGGGGGCGAGCGTCACGGCATCCGACCTGACCCCCGAGCTGCTCGCCGTCGGTGAGCGCGCGGCCCGGGCCGCCGGCCTCGACGTCGCGTGGGAGGAGGGTGACGCCGAGGCGCTGCCCTACGCCGACGGCGCGTTCGACGTGACCACCTCGTGCGTCGGGGTGATGTTCGCGCCGTTCCACCAGGCAGCCGCCGACCAGCTGGTGCGGGTGACCCGCCCGGGTGGCCGCATCGGCCTGGTCAGCTGGACCCCCGAGGGCTTCATCGGGCAGATGTTCTCGGTGATGCGGCCCTACGCCCCACCGCCGCCGCCCGGGGCGCAGCCGCCGCCGCTGTGGGGCTCCGAGCCGCACGTGCTCGAGCTGCTCGGCGACCGGGTCGGCGACGTCGAGACCACCCGCCGGCAGCTGCCGGTCGACCACTTCCTCGACGGGGCCGGGTTCCGCGACTACTTCAAGGCGAACTACGGCCCGACGATCGCCGTCTACCGCGCGATCGCCGACGACCCCGACCGGGTCACCACGCTGGATGCCGCGCTGGCCGACCTCGGCGACCGGCACCTCGACGACGGCGTCATGAACTGGGAGTACCTCCTGCTCACCGCCCGCCGGCGCTGACCGCACCACCACGGATGCCGGGCCGCCCGCTCGTCGGGCCCCCCGGCATCCGCCGTGGTCGCCGCACCGGCCGCACCGCGCGCCTCACCGGGGGTGTCGGTGCGGGAGCCTACGGTCGGCGGCATGACGATGGTCCAGGGCACGTTCGACGACCTGGGCACGCCGCTGTCGTCGGTGACCTTCGTCGTCGTCGACCTCGAGACCACCGGTGGCAGCCCGGCCGAGTGCGGCATCACCGAGATCGGCGCGGTCAAGGTGCGCGGCGGCGAGGTGGTCGGCGAGTTCCAGACCCTGGTCAACCCCGGTGACGCCATCCCCGCCTTCATCTCGGTGCTCACCGGCATCACCGACTCGATGGTTGCCGGTGCCCCGCGCATCGAGTCGGCCCTGCCGGCGTTCCTCGAGTTCGCCGCCGGATCGGTGCTCGTCGCGCACAACGCCGGCTTCGACATCTCGTTCCTCAAGGCGGCGGCGCGGCGCACCGAGCACGCGTGGCCCGGGTTCGCCGTGCTCGATACCGTGCACCTGGCCCGCCAGCTGGTGCACCGCGACGAGGTGCCCAACCACCGGCTGGCCTCGCTGGCCGTGCTCTTCCGCGCCACCACCAGCCCCGACCACCGGGCCCTGCACGACGCCCGCGCCACCGTCGACGTGCTGCACGGCCTGATCGAGCGGGTCGGCTCACTCGGCGTGCACTCCCTCGAAGAGCTGCTCGACTACACCTCCCGGGTCACCCCCGCCCGGCGGCGCAAGCGGCACCTGGCCGACGACCTGCCCGACCTGCCCGGGGTCTACCTGTTCAAGGACGGCCAGGGCCGGGTGCTCTACGTCGGCACGTCGGTGTCCATCCGCACCCGGGTGCGCTCGTACTTCACGGCATCCGAGCACCGCCGCCGGATGGGCGAGATGGTGCGCATCGCCGAGTCGGTCAGCCCGATCGTCTGCGCCACCACCCTCGAGGCCGAGGTGCGCGAGCTGCGCCTGATCGCCGAGCACAAGCCCCGCTACAACCGCCGCTCGCGCCACCCCGAGCGGGCGCTGTGGGTCAAGCTCACCGTCGAGCCGTTCCCCCGGCTGTCGATCGTGCGCGCCGTCGCCGACGACGGCGCGCGCTACGCCGGCCCGTTCAACTCCCGCTCGGCCGCCGAGGCCGCCGTGGCCGCCGTGCACGAGGTGCTGCCGCTGCGCCAGTGCCTCGAGCGGCTCTCCCCGACCAAGCCCAGGTCGGCCTGCGCGCTGGCCGACATGGGCCGCTGCGGCGCCCCCTGCACGGGGGCCCAGTCGGTCGCCGACTACGCCCTGGTCGCCGACCGTGCGGTCGACCTGCTCGTCGGAGACACCCGCGACCTGCTCGACGCCCTGCGCACCCGGATGACCCACCTGTCCGACGTCCAGCGCTTCGAGGACGCCCAGGTCGTGCGCGAGCGGCTGGTCGCCCTGGTGCGCGGCACCTCGCGCTCGCAGCGCCTCGACCCCCTGGCCCGCATCCCCGAGCTGGTCGCCGCCCGGCGCTCGCTGCTCGGCGGCTGGGAGGTCGTCTGCGTGCGGCACGGCCGGCTCGCCGGCAGCACCACCGCTCCGCGCGGCGCCGACCCGATGCCCTACATCGAGGCGCTGCGGGCCAGCGCCGAGGTCGTCGCCGCGCCCATCGCCCCGTGCCCGGCCGCCACGGCCGAGGAGAGCGAGAAGATCCTGCGCTGGCTCGAGTCCCCGGGGGTGCGCATCGTCGAGGTCGAGGGGGCCTGGACCTGCCCGGTCGGCGGGGCCGCCGCGGTGCGGGCCGAGCTCGAGCCGCTCGAGACCGCCCGGCGCGAGGTCGCCGGCTTCGCCGGGGTCCGCTGACTCCTTCGGGCACCACGTCGCACCTCACCGAACCGCGATTCTCCGTGGGCAACGCCCACACTCTGCGGGGTGGATCGCGGGCCACGGCGCCGGAGTCGCCGTGATCACCGCGAGTACTGCGCGGTAGCCGGCATCGTGGCCACACAGGCATGCCGAGAGGTGATGCAGGGTGCGCGCCAGATCGCGACCGCCCACCGGGCGTCCTCGCGGAGAGGATCGGTCGAGGGGTCGAGACATGCCCGGTCGAGTCGAGGTTCCCGGGCATGTCTCGACCTCTCGACCGGCGAACCCGACTGCCACGCCCGACCCCTCGACCGGCGAACCCGACTGCCACGCACGGGGTGGGCACACGGCATCCGAGGGCTCCTGGCGAACCAGCACGATGCGGCACGGGCGGACTCGGCCCGACCCCGCGGCTAGTCTGGGCCGGTGATCACCGCCATCGTCCTCATCACCGCCGACGTCGAGCGCATCCCCGAGGTCGCGCAGGAGATCGCCGACCTCGACGGCGTCACCGAGGTCTACTCCGTCGCCGGCGACGCCGACCTCATCGCGATGGTGCGGGTGCGGCACCACGAGGACCTCGCCGACGTCATCGCCGACCGGCTCAACAAGGTCACCGGGGTCACCGGCACCAACACGCACATCGCGTTCCGCACCTACTCCTCGCACGACCTCGAGGCGGCGTTCAGCCTCGGCCTCGAGGGCTGACCCCGCGGGTTCCCAGCCGGGTCGAGGTGAAACCCGGGCACCGGGGGCCAGAACATCACCTCGAACCGGCAGCCGGGCTGCCTCTCAGCCGGCGTAGGCGGCGGTGGTCTCGACCCACCGGGCCAGCAGCTCCTGCGCGGCCCCGGAGTCGATGGCGGCCTCGGCGCGGTCCATGCCCTGGCGCACGGCCGTCGTGAGCGCCACCCGTGACACCGTGGGCTCCGACAGCCCGGATGCCGTCGCCAGCGCGATGCCGCTGTTGAGCACCACCGCGTCGCGCACCGGGCCGTGGGCGCCGGCGAGCAGGTCGCGGGCGACCTGCGCGTTGTGCTCGGCGTCGCCGCCACGCAGGCTCTCGACCGGGTGGTGGTCGAGGCCGACGTCGGTGGGGTCGAGGGCCAGCTCGGTGACCTCGCCGTCCCTCACCCACCAGACGGTCGACGTCGTGGCGAGGGTGAGCTCGTCGAGGCCGTCGTCGCCGCGGAAGACGGATGCCGCGCGGCCGCGACCCGCGAAGACCCCGGCGATGAGCGGGGCGATGCGCGCGTCGGCCACCCCGACGGCGGCGTAGGTGGGCTGCGCCGGGTTGGTCAGCGGCCCGAGCGCGTTGAACGCGGTGCCGACGCCGAGGTCTCGGCGGGTCACCGCGGCGTGGCGCATCGAGGGGTGGAAGGCGTTGGCGAAGCAGAAGGTGATGCCGGCCGGCCCGGCCACCTCGGCCACCTGGGCCGGGGTCAGGGTGAGCGAGACCCCGAGCGACTCGAGCACGTCGGCCGACCCCGAGCTCGACGACGCCGAGCGGTTGCCGTGCTTGACCACCCGCAGGCCCGTCGCCGCGACGACCATGGCCGCCATCGTCGAGATGTTCACCGAGTTCAGCCGGTCGCCCCCGGTGCCGACGATGTCGATGGTCTCGCCCGGAACCTCGATGCGGTTGGCGTGCTCGAGCATGACGTCGGCGATACCGCGCAGCTCCTCGACCGACTCGCCCTTGGCGCGCAGCCCGACGAGGAAGCCGGCGAGCTGCACCGGGCTGGCCTCGCCGCTCATGACCTCGGCCATCGCCCAGCCGGCCTGCTCGCTGGTGAGGTCCTCGCGGCGCAGCAACGCCGCGAGGAGGTCCGGCCAGGTGAACCGGGCCGGGGTCGGGGTGGTCACGCCGGTCAGCCGACCGCGACCCGCGTGCGCGCCAGGCCCGCGATGGCCTCGGAGACGGCGATCGGGTCGAGGGGGTGCGACACGGCGTCGTCGGCCAGCGACCAGCCGGCCAGCCAGCCGTCCTGCGGGCGCCCGGTGAGCACCAGGATCGGCGGGCAGTCGAAGATCTCGTTCTTCAGCTGGCGGCACAGCCCCAGCCCGCCGGCCGGGGTC
>DASSQL010000379.1:0-10911 GCA_035702525.1 Ornithinibacter sp.
GTGCCCCCGGAGGCCGAGCGCGAGCTGCCCGAGGACGACGCCGACGCCCTGCGCGCGGTCGCCGAGCACCCCGGCCGCGCCGACGTCCGCCTGCTCGTGGCGGTGACCCGCGACGGGTCGGCGCGCTGCCTGCTGCGCCAGCGCGACCACGACAGCGACGACCGCGTCGCGCTCGGCGACGACATCGCGCCGGGCCTGGTGCACGCCCTGCGGGCGACCTTCAGCGACGACTGAGCGCCGGCTCGCGACGGGTCAGCCGCAGGTCGGCAGGGATGCCGCCTTGCCGGCGCCGATGTCGCGCACCGCGGCGCGCCCTTCGTCGAAGGTCGCGACCTTGACCACCGTGAGGCCGGCGGGCACGTTGCCCTTGACGTCGTCGCAGTTGTCGGCCGGGGCGAGGAAGTAGTCGGCGCCCGCGCGGCGGGCCCCGATCAGCTTCTGCCGGATGCCGCCGATCGGCCCGACCGATCCCTCGTCGTCCAGGGTGCCGGTACCGGCGATGTTCTTGCCCCCGGTGAGCTCGCCGGGGGTCAGCGCGTCGTAGATGGCGAGGCTGAACATCAGCCCGGCCGACGGCCCGCCCACGTTGCCGGTGCGCAGCGTGACGTCGACCGGCAGGTCGTAGTCGAGGCGCAGGTTGACGCCCAGCACCGTGCGGCCGTCGGACTCCCCCGTCGTCGCGGTGAGGGTCTGCTCCTTGCCGTCTCGGCGCACGACCACCGGGAAGGTGTCGCCGGGCTGGTGGCGCTGCACGGCCGCCCGCACGGCATCCGACGACGACGCGGGGTCGCCGTCGACGCTGACGAGCACGTCGTCGGCCTCGAACACGCCCTTGGACGGGCTGCCGTCGGGCACCCCGGCGATGACGACCATCTCGGGAACGGTCTTGCCGATCGCCCGCAGCGCCGTGGCCGTGGCGACGCTCTGCGAGCCGGCCATCTCGGCCGCGCCCTCCTCCTGGGCATCCTTCTCGCTCTGCTGCGGCGGGAAGACCTGCTCCTCGGGCAGGATCTCCTGCGAGCCGCTCAGCCAGGCCTGGGCCAGGTCGTAGACGGTGACCCGGACGCCGGGGCCGCCGTCGACGCTCACCGTCGTGAAGTCGAGGCTGCCGCTCGTCGGGTAGGTCGGGGCGCCCGCGATGGACAGCAGCGGCTTGCCGTCGACCTTGCCCAGGATGTTGGTGGCCGGGCCGGGCGACATGACCACGTAGGGCAGGCCGACGAAGGTCAGGACCGCCGCCAGGGCGATGGCGACGAAGGTGGCGGTGAGGAGGACCGCGGGCAGCAGGCCAGGGCGGGTGGTCGTCGACCGGCGGCGGCCGTGGTGCTGGTCGTCGACGTCGTGGGTACCGCCGAGCACGTCGTGGCTGGGCTGGCTCACGGCAGCCCCACCCACTCGGTGGACCCGTCACCCAGGCTCTGGTGCTTCCAGATCGGGGTCTGCGCCTTGAGCGTGTCGATGATGTCGCGACAGGCGTCGAACGCCTGGCCGCGGTGCGGCGCGGCGGCCGCGACGACGACGGCGAGGTCGCCGACCCGCAGGGCGCCGACCCGGTGCACGGCGGCCACCCGCACGGCGTCCGAGCGCCCGAGGACGTCGTCGCAGGTGCGTCGCATGGTGTCGACCGCGCTCGGGTGCGCCTCGTAGTCGAGCGCCGTGACGGACTCGCCGTGGTCGTGGTCGCGCACGACGCCCACGAACAGGGCGATGCCACCGCACGTGGGGTGGCGCACGGCGTCGAGCACCTCGTCGACGGACAGCGGCACGTCGCGCAGGGCGACGAGCGCGACCGGGTCGTGGTCGGTCGGCATGGGGCTCCTCGGTGACGGTCCGGCGGAACCTTCCGGGCCGGATCGTGGTTGGCTGTATCGAGACGACATCCTCTCACCCCACGCGAGGAGACCGACGTGACCGACCCCCAGCCCGACGACGACGACACACCGCGCCTGCCTGCCGAGATCGAGCAGCTGCTGCGCGGCCTCACCGGCGGTGAGATCGACCCCCAGCTGGCCTCGATGATGCAGGGCATGGGCCTGGACAAGGTCGACCCGCAGATGCTCGCGATGGTGATGGGCCAGGTGCAGGCGATGTTCTCGGCCCCCGAGAGCGACACCGCGGTCAACGCGGTGCTCGCCACCGACATCGCGCGCAAGACCGTGGCGGCCGAGGGCGACGAGCTCGCCAGCGCCGCCGACGGCCGGGCCGCGGCCGATGCCGTGCAGGTGGCCGGCATGTGGCTGGATGCCGTCACCGACCTGAGCACGCCCGGCCTCACCGGCGTCGCGTGGAGCCGGGCCGAGTGGGTCGAGGCGACGATGCCGGTGTGGACCGACCTCGTCGAGCCGGTGGCCGCCGGGGTCACCGACGCCGTGGGCGCCGCCCTCGAGGGGCAGCTGGGCCAGCTCGGCGAGCTCGGCGACACCGGGCTGCCCGAGGGGATGCTCGACCAGGCCGGGCCGATGCTGCGCCGGATGCACGGCTCGATGTTCTCGATGCAGCTCGGCCAGGGCACCGGAACGCTCGCCCGCGAGGTGCTCACCGGCTGCGAGGTCTCGCTGCCGCTGGTCGCGGCACCCACGGTGGTGCTGATGCCGGCCGCCGTGCGTGAGTTCGCCGCGGGCCTCGAGGTCGACGAGCCCCAGGCCCGCCTCTACCTCGCCGTGCGCGAGGTGGCCCGGGTGCGGCTGTTCGGCGCCGTGCCGTGGCTCGCACCGGCCCTGCTCGCCGCGGTGCGCGACTACGCGAGCGACATCAGCATCGACACCCGCGCCATCGAGGAGGCCGTCGCCTCGATCGACCCCTCCGACCCCGAGGCCGTGCAGCAGGCGCTGCAGGGCCGGATGTTCGCGCCCGACCCCTCGCCGGCGCAGCAGGCGGCCCTGGCCCGGCTCGAGACCCTCCTCGCCCTGGTCGAGGGCTGGGTCGACGTCGTCGCCGACCGGGCGACCCGCGAGCACCTCCCCCAGGCCGACGCCCTGGGTGAGGCCGTGCGCCGCCGCCGGGCCACCGGCGGCCCGGCCGAGAAGGCGTTCGGGGCCCTGGTCGGCCTCGAGCTGCGGCCCCGACGGCTGCGCGACGCGGCGAACCTCTTCGCGGCGCTCGAGGACTCCGGCGGCCAGGCTGCTCGCGACGGCGCGTGGCGCCACCCCGACCTCGCGCCGAGCACCGCCGACCTCGACGACCCGCTGGGCTACGTCGAGCGCGCGGCCAGCCCGCAGACCGACGAGATGGATGCCGCGCTCGACCGCCTCCTGCGCGGTGAGGACGACGCGTGACGCAGGCTCCCCCCGGCTCGGGTGAGGCGGTTCGCCACGTCCCCGACCCGGCTGTGGTGGCGGCGTACGCCGCCCTACGGGCCGACGTCGTGGAGGTGCTGACCGGCTGGGACCCCCCGGACGCCGGCCAGGACCGGCTGCGGGGCGACTACCTGGCCCACCTGGTGGCCCACCCCGACGGCGTGGCGAAGGCCGGGCCCCCGGCGCACGTCACGGCATCCTGCCTCGTGCTCGACCCGGTCGGCGAGCGCGTGCTGCTCACCCTGCACCGCAAGGCGAACGAGTGGTTCCAGTTCGGCGGCCATCTCGAGGTCGGTGACCCCACCCTGTGGGAGGCCGCCCGCCGCGAGGCCCGCGAGGAGTCCGGCATCGACACCCTCGAGCCGCTGCCGCACCCGGTGCAGCTCGACCGCCACACCCTGGTCGGCTCCTTCGGCACCTGCCGTGAGCACCTCGATGTGCGGTACGCGGCGGTGGCGCCGGCCGGGGCGACGGCACAGGTCAGCGCCGAGTCGCACGACGTTCGCTGGTGGCCGGTCGACGCCCTGCCCGAGGGCACCCGGGCCGAGCTCGGCCCGCTGGTGTCACTCGCTCGCGACGCCCTCGGGTTCGGCTGACCCGCCGTCGACCGGGTCGTCGTCGCCGTCGACCTCGAGCGGCAGCCCCTCGGCGTGGGCCAGCCCGTCGAGGAAGCCGCGGGCCCGTTCCAGGCGTGGGTACGACGCGAGCAGGCGCCAGAAGGCCGGGCCGTGGCCGGGCACGAGCAGGTGCGCGAGCTCGTGGAGCAGTACGTAGTCGAGCACGTGGTCGGGCACGTCGCGCAGCCGGTCGGACACCCGGATGGTGCCCTCCGAGGGCGTGCACGAGGCCCAGCGCCGGCCCATCGTCGACACCCACCGCACGCTGGTCGGGCGGGCGTGGCCGCCGAGGTAGCGACGAGAGAGCTGCTCGGCCCGCGCGGCGAGCGCCTCGTCGGAGGACTGCCGGCGCCGCTCGCCGGCCGTGAGGCGGGCCAGCATCCGCTCGACCCAGCGGGCCTCCTCGGCGGCGCTGAACGAGGCCGGGATGAGCACGACGGTGCGCGCGCCGTCGCGGTAGGCGCTCACGGTGCGTCGCCTGCGGCGGCTGCGCCGGACCTCGACGTCCTCGCTGCTCACGGCACGAGCGTAGGCCGCCGGGCGCCTCCTGTGGCGGATGGTGCGGGTGTGGCGGGCGGTGCGCCGTGCGGGCGGTGGCGCGGGCGCGTCAGGCGGGTGTTCGTGCTCAGCCGTGGTTAGGGTTGTGGGCGTCCCCGCCGCAGTGCGGCACCACAGGCAACGACACGGCGCACTCGCCGGGGTCGACGACAAGGAGAGCTTTCATGGCTGACGAGACCTACAAGGGCGAGTTCTACTGCGTGAAGTGCAAGGAGAAGCGCGAGGCCGAGGGGAAGGTGGTCGTCTCCGAGAACGGCCGCCGCATGGCCAAGGGCGTGTGCCCCGTGTGTGGCACCAACCTCAACCGCATTCTCGGCAAGGCCTGAGCCAGCCCCCGTCTCGAGTCGAGCGGCCCCGACCCCCTCGCGGGTCGGGGCCGTTCGCCGTTCCCGGCCCTGTGGACGGCCCCCGCGGCCGGTGACCGCGCGGCAGGATGGCTGCGTCGGGGACGGTGAGCACGGGGGTGGCGGTGGACGGTGTCGTGGTCGTCGACGGCTGGGGGCCGCTGGCCGACGAGGTGCTCGCCCAGCTGCGCCGCTGCGGTGTCGGGGTGCGCGGCGGGCGTCACGCGGCCGACGGGGCCGAGCTCGCGATGGCCGCCTGGCAGGCCCGCCCCGCCGCGGTGGTCGTCGTCGCCGAGGGGCGCACCCCGTGGTGGGCCGGCGCGCCGTGGCAGGCCCGCGGCATCCCCCACCTGCCCGTGGTGCTCGGCGACGCCGGGGTGGTCGTCGGCCCACTCGTGCTGCCCGGACGCACCGCCTGCCTGCGCTGCGCCGGGCCGGCCTGGCGGGCCAGCCGGGTCTGCGGCACGGGTTCGGTCCCGCCGGGCACGGCCGTGCTGGCCGCGGCGGTCACCACGGTGACGGTGCTGGCCACCCTGCGCGGCGACACCTCGCTGGGCGGGATCTCCACCGAGATCGGGCTCGACGAGGTGGCAGTCACGCATCGGCTGTGGAAGGTGCGACCGGACTGTGGGTGCACGTCGGCGACAATGGCGAGGTGACCGACATCCCCCGAGGCTCGATAGCCCGGACCGCCAAGCTCGTCGGCCTGCCCCTGGGGCATGCCGGCCGAGCGGCCCTCGGAGTCGGGAAGCGGGTCGGGGGCCGTCCCGCGGAGGCCGTCGCGGCCGAGCTGCAGGCCCGCACGGCCGAGCAGCTGTTCTCGGTGCTCGGCCAGCTCAAGGGCGGCGCGATGAAGTTCGGCCAGGCCCTGTCGGTGATGGAGGCCGCGATGCCGGAGGAGCTCGCCGGCCCCTACCGCGCGACGCTCACCAAGCTGCAGGAGTCCGGCCCGCCGATGGGCGCCGACCGGGTCCACGAGATCCTCGCCCGCGAGCTCGGGCCGCGCTGGGCCAGCACCAAGCTCGTCGAGTTCGACGACGTGCCGGCCGCGTCGGCCTCGATCGGGCAGGTGCACAAGGGCGTGTGGCGCGACGGCCGCGAGGTCGCCGTGAAGATCCAGTACCCGGGAGCGGCCGAGGCGCTGATGTCCGACCTCAACCAGCTCTCCCGCTTCGCGCGGGTGGCCGGGTCGTGGATGCCGGGCATCGACGTCAAGCCGATCATGGACGAGCTCAAGGCGCGGATGAGCGAAGAGCTCGACTACCACCTCGAGGCCCGCCACCAGCGGCACTTCGCGACCGCGTTCCGCGACGACGACGACGTGCTCGTGCCCGACGTGCTCGTCGACTCGCACCAGGTGCTCGTCACCGAGTGGGTCGACGGCACCCCGCTGTCGCAGATCATCGCCTCGGGCACCCAGGAGGAGCGCGACGAGGCCGCCACGCTCTACCTCGAGTTCCTCCTCCGGGCGCCGAACCGGGCCCGGCTGCTGCACGCCGACCCGCACCCCGGCAACTTCCGGGTCACCGACGACGGCCGGCTCGGCGTGCTCGACTTCGGCGCCGTCAACCGGCTCCCGCAGGGGCTGCCGCCGGCGATGGGCCGGGTGCTCACCGAGGCGCTGGCCGGTGAGGCCCAGGCGCTCGAGGAGGGGCTGCGCCGCGAGGGCTTCATCCGCAAGGGCGTCGACATCGACCCCGAGGCGTTGCTCGCCTTCCTCACCCCGCTCGTCGAGCCGCTGCTCGAGGACGAGTTCACCTTCTCGCGCGACTGGCTGCGCGGTGCCGCCGCCAAGATCCAGGACCCCCGCCGCCCGCAGTTCCTCGTCGGGCTGAAGCTCAACCTGCCGCCCGAGTACCTGCTGATCCACCGGGTCTGGCTCGGCGGCATCGGGGTGCTCAGCCAGATCGGCGGCACCGTTCCGCTGCGCGAGATGGTCTGCGCCCACCTGCCGGGCATCGACGAGTCACGGCTTCCGCCCCCGCCGCACTGACCTGCGGGTCTCACCACCAGGCGGAGTCGAGCTTCCCCTCGATGCTGCGCAGGTGGGTGCGGCTGCAGGTGTCGCAGGTCCACACGTCGCGGTCGTTCTCGACGCCGTGGGTCCAGGTGATCCTGGCCAGCGCGGCGGCGTCGTCGTCCGACGGGGTCGTGCCGCAGGTCGCGCAGACCGGACGCGGCCCGGATGCCGGCTGCCCGGCATCCGCTGCGCCGTTCGCGTCGGTCATGCTCAGCCCGCCGCCTTGGCCGCCTTGGCGGCCTTCTTGAAGTCGCGCACCTTCTGCAGCGACTCGGGGTCGACGACGTCGGCGACCGAGCGGAAGGAACCGGGCTCGGCGTAGGCACCGCAGGCCTCCTGCCAGCCCTCGGGCCGCACGCCGAGCTGCTTGCCGAGCAGGGCGGCGAAGATGCGCGCCTTCTGCTCGCCGAAGCCGGGCAGCGCCTTGAGCCGGGTGACCAGCTCGGCGCCGGTGGACGCGTCGCGCCACAGGGCCGACGCGTCGCCGCCGTAGGTGTCGCGCACGACGACGGCCAGCGCCTGGATGCGGGCCGCCATCGAGCGCCCGTAGCGGTGGACCGCCGGCGGGGTGGCGCACAGGTCGGCGAAGCCCTCGGGGTCGGCCTCGGCGATGGCGCCCGGGTCGAGGGTGCCGAACCGCTCGAGCACCTTGGCGGGGCCGGCGAAGGCCCGCTCCATCGGGAACTGCTGGTCGAGCAGCATCCCGGTGAGGAGGGCGAACGGGTCCTCGGACAGGACGCGGTCGGCCGTGGGGTCCTGGGCGATCGTCAGTGCAGCCATGGCCTCAGGGTAGCCAGCGCGCTGGCCGCCACGGCGCGCCAGAAGTCGCGCTCGCGCAGCGGTGGTGCGGTGGTGGGGTCGGGGTGGAACCACACCGCCCCCGACGCGGCGTCGGGGGCGGTGCGTTCGTCGAGCGCGGGACTCATCGCACGATGGCGTGGATGTTGGCCCGCATCTGCTCGCGCTCCGCCGCGACCTGCACCTTGCGCTGCGTCTCGTGGACGCGACGCTGGTGCATCGTGCGGCGGATCTCGTGCATCCGCTTCGTGTACATGACGTTCTCCTTGGAAGTGTTCTCGTGGTGTTCGGTGGTGCCTACGCGGCGACCTCGGACTTCCGGGGCCGGCCACGGGGGCGCTTTCGGGCGACGATCTCGCCCTGGACGAAGAGCTCGCCGCCCCAGACACCCCAGGGCTCGCGCCGGTGGAGGGCACCCGAGAGGCACTCGACACGTGCGGGGCACGTGCCACAGAGGGCCTTGGCGAACTCGACACCCTCGGGGGTGTCGGCGAACCACAGCTCGGCGTCGTTCTCGCGGCAGGGAATGCCCTCACCGGTCGTCACGGACGCCTCGTGCAGGTCGAGGAGCTCGGTCAGCTGCATCGGGTTGTCACCTCCTTGCTCGGCGCGCCCGGTGGGGCGCTCGGTCATCTCGGTGCGCCGGGTGTGGCGCGGGGTACTCGGTGGGCGGTCGGTGTGGGACCGCTGGGTGGTGGTGGTCGTCATCTCGGTGGCCTCGGGGGTGTCGGTCCGGTCTGGTGGTCTGGCTGCGGGTACGAGAAAGGCCGCGGATCCCGGTGTCGGGATCCGCGGCCTCGAGGTGACCTGTCAGCTGTCAGACAGGTGGTGCCTCGAGGCGTGGACACACGACTCCCGTGATCGGGGCGGTGGCGTCGACGCCGGTGGTGCGCTGGTCCGCGACGAGGAGGTCGCGACCGTCGTTACCGCCGGCGAAGGGCACAGTTCGCCCCTGAACGGAGCGGAATGCGCCTGTGTGAGCCGAGTCGGCGCCGCGCCAGGGACGCGTGCAGATGCTGCTGCCGTTGCTCATCGCCATCGCCTTCGTCATCGTCGTCTCCATGGGGCCAACCCTCCTCACTTCTTCTCGCATCGACCGCGTGCCCGGACGGGCCACGCGAGGTGTTCGGTTCAGGTTAGGGGAGCCTGTGAGGACCGGGCAACGGGATTAATCGCTTGATTTTGGTGTTGCGTGCCCCTGTGAGCCCAGTTCGGCTGTGGCTCAACCGGTTTCGGTGTCAGAAAAATTCTTGAGGAGATCGAGGACGTCGGTGCCGTAGCGCTCGAGCTTGGCGGGGCCGACGCCGTTGATCCGGGCCAGGGAGCCGACGTCGGTGGGCACCTTCTCGGCGATGGCCGTGAGGGTGGCGTCGGTGAAGACGACGAAGGCGGGCACGTCGGCCGCCCGGGCGGTCTCGAGCCGCCACTCGCGCAGTGCCTCGAACAGCCGCTCGTCCATGGTGGGCGGGCAGGCGGAGCAGCGGCCGATGGTGCGCTCCTTGGCGGTGCCGAGGTCGGCCCCGCAGGTGCGGCAGGTGGTGCGGACCGGGGCCGCGGACTTCCCACCGGCTGCCCCGCCCTTGCGGCTGCGCTTGGGCTGCGAGCGGGCGGCCTCGCCCAGCACGGATGCCGTGCCGTCGAGGAACCGCGACGGGCGCCGCGTGGCACGCGCCCCGGGCGTGCGGGCGACCGCGTAGGACATCACCAGGCGCTCACGGGCCCGGGTGACCCCGACGTACAGCAGGCGGCGCTCCTCCTCGACGGCCTGCGGGGTGTCGGCCATCGTGATCGGCAGCAGCCCGTCGGAGCAGCCGACGAGGAAGACGGTGTCCCACTCCAGGCCCTTGGCCGCGTGGAACGACGCGAGGGTGACGCCGTTGACCGTGGGGGCGTGCTGGGCCGAGGCCCGCTCCTCGAGCTCACGCACGAGCGCCGGCAGCCGGGCCTCGGGGTCGAGGGCGAACAGGTCGTCGGCCAGCGCCGCCAGCGCGGACAGGGACTCCCACCGCTCGCGGGCGGCGCCACCGCTGGTGGGCGGCTGGCGGGTCCACCCGGCGCCGAGCAGCACGTCGCGGGTGAGGTCGGGCAGCGGCACCGAGCCGTCGTCGGACCGCGCCGCACCACGCATCAGGACGATGGCGTCGCGCACCTCCTTGCGGGAGAAGAACCGCTCACCGCCCCGGACCAGGTACGGGATGCCGCGCTCGGCCAGCGCCGACTCGAAGGACTCGCTCTGCCCGTTGGTGCGGAAGAGCACCGCGATCTCCGACGGCGGGTGGCCGGCCTCGACGAGGGCGGCGATGCGGGTGGCGACGGTGGCGGCCTCGTCGGGGTCGTTGTCGGCGACGAGGAGCTCGGGGGCGGGGCCGTCGGGGCGCTGCGCCCGCAGCTCGACCGAGCCGGAGCGCCGCTGGCCCCCCGGGCCGCGCAGCACGAGGTTGGCCAGGCCCACGACCTGCGGGGTAGAGCGGTAGTTGCGCACCAGCTCGACGGTGCGGGCCTGCGGGTGGCGGGTGCGGAAGCCCAGCAGGTGCTCGGGCGAGGCGCCGGTGAACGAGTAGATGGTCTGGGCCGGGTCGCCGACGACGCACAGGTCGCGCCGCTCCCCCAGCCAGAGCTCGAGCAGGGTCTGCTGCAGCCGGTTGACGTCCTGGTACTCGTCGACGACGAAGTGGCGGTACTGGCTGCGCACCGCGCGCGCGACCTCGTCGTGCTCGCGAAGGATTCCGACCATGAGCAGCAGGACGTCCTCGAAGTCGATGACCCCCCGCTCGGTCTTGACCTCCTCGTAGGCCGCCACGAGGCGAGCCATGGCCGTGGCGTCGAGCCCGCCGGGTGGCTCGCGCCGCTGGGCGGTGGCGGCCGCGGCGTACGACTCCGGGGTGAGCAGCGAGACCTTCGACCACTCGATCTCGGAGGCGAGGTCGCGGATCGCCGCGCTGTCGAGCCGCAGCCGCAGCCGGCCGCCGGCCTCGGCCACGGCGCCGGCCTTGTGCGGCATCACCTCGGGCGACGCCCCGCCGATGGCCTGCGGCCAGAAGTAGTGCAGCTGGCGCAGCGAGGCGGCGTGGAAGGTGCGGGCCTGCACCCCGCCGACCCCGAGGTCGCGCAGGCGGGTGCGCATCTCACCGGCGGCTCGCGCCGTGAAGGTGACCGCGAGCACCCGCTGCGGCTGGTAGACGCCGGAGAGCACCCCGTAGGCGATGCGGTGGGTGATGGCCCGGGTCTTGCCGGTGCCGGCGCCCGCCAGCACGCACATCGGGCCGGTGGGGTGCTCG
>DASSQL010000380.1:0-2925 GCA_035702525.1 Ornithinibacter sp.
GCCGTCACCAGGGCCTCCTGACGGCGACGACGTGCACGGGTTCGACCTCCGGCCCGAGCCGGACGTAGTTGTCGCGCTGCCAGGTCCAGCGCTCGTCGGTGACGAGGTCGTGCGCCTCGAAGGTGTCACTGGGCTCGAGGCCGAGCGACGCCATGTCGAGCCGCAGGGTGGTGGCGCGGGTGGAGTGGGGGTCGAGGTTCGCGACGACCACCACGACGTCGTCGGTGCCGTCGGGCAGCCGGCGGCGCTTGGAGAAGGCGAGGAAGTTCTCGTCGTCGACGTGGTGGAAGCGGATGTCGCGCAGCCGGTGCAGCGCGGGGTGCGCGCGCCGGATGTCGTTGATCATGGTGAGCCAGCCGGCCAGCGACCGCCCGGCCTTGCTGCCGCCGGGCTCGTAGTCCTCCCAGTGCCGGTTCTTGTACTCGTACTTCTCGTTGTCGATCTGCTCCTCGGCGCCGGGGCGGGCCACGTGTTCCATCAGCTCGTAGCCGGAGTAGATGCCGTAGGTGGGCACGAGGGTGGCGGCGAGCACCGCCCGCAGCTTCCACGCGGCCGGGCCGCCGAACTGCATGTACGGCGTGAGGATGTCGTGGGTGGTCGGCCAGAACGACGGGCGCATGTAGGCCGCGGCGTCACCGGACAGCTCGGTCACGTACTCGCGCAGGTCGTGGGCGCTGTTGCGCCACGTGTAGTAGGTGTAGCTCTGCTGGAAGCCGACCTTGCCCAGGGTGTGCATCATGGCGGGCTGGGTGAAGGCCTCGGCCAGCCAGATCACCTCGGGGTGGTCCTTCGCGACGTCGGCGATGAGCCACTGCCAGAACTCCACCGGCTTGGTGTGCGGGTTGTCGACCCGGAACAGGGTGACCCCGTGGTCGATCCACACCTGCACGACCGCGCGCACGGCGGCGTAGATGCCGGCGGGGTCGTTGTCGAAGTTGAGCGGGTAGATGTCCTGGTACTTCTTCGGCGGGTTCTCGGCGTACGCGATGGTGCCGTCGGCACGGGTGGTGAACCACTCGGGGTGGGTTGTGACCCACGGGTGGTCGGGGGAGCACTGCAGCGCGAGGTCCATGGCGACCTCCATGCCGAGCCGGCGGGACTCGGCCACGAAGGCGTCGAAGTCCGTGAAGGTGCCGAGGTCGGGGTGGATGGCGTCGTGGCCGCCGTCGGCGGAGCCGATCGCGTAGGGGCTGCCGGGGTCCTCCGGGCGGGCGTCCAGGGTGTTGTTCGGGCCCTTCTTGGCAGCCTGCCCGATCGGGTGCACCGGGGTGAGGTAGACGACGTCGAAGCCCATCGCGGCGATGGCGGGGAGGCGCTTCGCGGCGGTGCGGAGCGTGCCGGTGGTCCAGCGGTGCTCCTTCTCGTCGTAGGTGGCGCCCTCGCTGCGCGGGAAGAGCTCGTACCAGGCGCCGGACAGGGCCAGCTCGCGCTCGACGAGCAGCGGGAGGTCGGCCGAGGGGGAGACGTACTGGCGCAGCGGGCGGGCGGCGAGCTCGCGCTCGACCGAGCCGTCGGTGCCGGCCTTGAGCCGCACGGCCGGCGGGCGCTTCGTGTCGCGCAGGCCGAGCACGGCGTCGGAGAGCACGGCCTGCTGCTTCGCCGTGCGGGGCACCTCGTCGAGGGCCCGCTCGAGCACGAGGGCGCCCTCCTCGAGCATCAGCTCGGTGTCGACGTCGGCCTGCACCTTGATCGTGGCGTCGTGCTCCCAGGTGCCGTAGGGGTCGGACCAGCCCTCGACGCGGTACGACCACCAGCCGGGGGTGGGGGCGCTGACCCGGGCGGCCCAGGTGTTCAGGCCGGGGTTGGTGCACACCATCGGCTGCACGTGCTCGACCCCGGTGGGGTCGGTGAGCACGACCGAGGCGTTCACGGCGTCGTGGCCCTCCCGGAACACGGTGGCGGTCACGGTGAACTCCTCGTCGACCACCGCCTTGGCCGGGCGCGCGCCCTCGTCGACACAGGGTCTGACCTCGAGGACGGGGATGCGGCCGATCGGATGCTGGGGGGCACGGGTGCGAGGGGCTGCAGTCACACGCCGCACGCTACCGGCCACGGGCGGCGTGGGACACGGCGCACGGCATCCCGGATCTCGGACTGCAAGATCATGACGGCGTCCTGAAAGTTCGTGATGAAAGCGTTTACCCACGTGCCCTACGATGTGCCCTCGTGAAGGCCATCCGTCGGTTCAGCGTCCGCCCCGTCCTGCCCGCCCGCATCGCCGCCCTCGGCGACCTGGCGATGAACCTGAGGTGGAGCTGGCACCCGCCGCTGCGTGACCTCTTCGAGTCGATCGACCCGGCCCGCTGGGCCACCGTCGGCGAGGACCCGGTCGCGATGCTGTCGGCCGTCGAGCCCGACGAGCTCGAGCGGCTGGCCGCCGACCCGGGCTTCGTCGAAAGGGTCGACACCGCCAAGCAGGCTCTCGACCGCTACCTCGGCGAGGACCGCTGGTACCAGCAGTGGGGCCGCGAGGAGTCCGAGGGCGTGCCCTCGGCGATCGCCTACTTCAGCGCCGAGTTCGGCATCACCGCGGCGCTGCCGCAGTACTCCGGCGGCCTCGGCATCCTCGCCGGTGACCACCTCAAGGCGGCCTCGGACATCGGCGTTCCGATCGTCGGCGTAGGCCTGTTCTACAAGACCGGCTACTTCCGCCAGAGCCTGAACCGCGACGGCTGGCAGCAGGAGGACTACCCGGTGCTCGACCCCGACGGGCTGCCGCTGTCGCTGCTGCGCGACGAGGACGGCACGCCCGCCGGCGTCACGATCGAGCTGCCCGGCGGCCGCGAGCTGCACGCCCACATCTGGCGCGCCCAGGTCGGCCGGGTGCCGCTGCTGCTCCTCGACTCCGACGTGCACGAGAACGACGAGGCGGCGCGCAGCGTCACCGAGCGCCTCTACGGCGGCGGCGGCGAGCTGCGCCTGCAG
>DASSQL010000381.1:0-14193 GCA_035702525.1 Ornithinibacter sp.
GTCGAGGTCGACGTGCACCCACTCGTCGACCCGCGACAGCGGCGGCTCGGGCTCGCTGCTCGCGTCGTCGGGGTCGTAGGTCTTCGGGCTGTAGTCGGGCACCTCGGGCAGCTCGACGGGCAGCATCGAGTCGGGCACGCCATGCGCGACGCCGTCCTCGTCGAAGACGACCGGGAACGGCTCGCCCCAGTAGCGCTGCCGGCTGAACAGCCAGTCGCGCAGCTTGTAGGTGACCGTGGGCTCGCCGAGGCCCTTGTCCTGCAGCCAGGCGGTGATCCGCTCCTTGGCGTCGGGGACGTCGAGCCCGTCGAGGCTCAGCTCGTCGTTGGCCGAGTTGATCGCCGGGCCCTGGCCGGTGAACGCCGTGTCGAGGTCGTGGTCGTCGGTGGGCTGCACGGTGCGGATGATCGGCAGGTCGAACGCCTTCGCGAAGTCCCAGTCGCGCTCGTCCTGGCCGGGCACCGCCATGATCGCGCCGGTGCCGTAGCCCATCAGCACGTAGTCGGCGACGAAGACCGGGATGCGGGTGCCGGTGACCGGGTTGGTCGCCCAACCACCGGTGAACACGCCGGTCTTGTCCTTGCCCTCGCTCTGCCGCTCGACGTCGTTCTTGCGCGATGCCGCGCGGCGGTAGGCCGTGACGGCCTCCCCCGGCGTCGCGGCGCCACCGGTCCAGGCGTCCTTGGTGCCCTCGGGCCAGCCGCCGGCCGGCACCAGCTCGTCGACGAGCGGGTGCTCGGGGGCCAGCACCATGAAGGTCGCGCCGAACAGGGTGTCGGGCCGGGTCGTGAACACCTCGATCCCCGGGGTCCCGGCTGGGTCGACATCGACCAATTGGTCGACGTTGCCCCGCCCGTCGGGCCCAGCGATGGGGAAGGTGACCTTCGCGCCGTGGCTGCGGCCGATCCAGTTCCGCTGCATGATCCGGACCTTCTCGGGCCAGTCGACCCGGTCGAGGTCGTCGGCCAGCCGGTCGGCGTACGAGGTGATCCGCATCATCCACTGGCGCAGGTTGCGCTTGAACACCGGGAAGTTGCCACGCTCGGAGCGGCCGTCGTTGGTGACCTCCTCGTTCGAGAGCACCGTGCCCAGGCCGGGGCACCAGTTGACGGGAGCCTCGCTGGTGTACGCCAGCCGCTGGCCGTCGAGGATGCCGGCGCGCTCGACGTCGCTGAGGTCGTCCCACTCGCGGCCGTCGTCGGCGGGCAGCGGGCGGGCGCCCGAGCGGTACAGCTCGACCAGCTCGGCGATCGGCCGGGCGCGGCCCAGCCCGCCGTCGGGGCGCACGGCATCCACGTCGTACCAGGAGTTGTAGATCTGCAGGAAGATCCACTGGGTCCACCGGTAGTACTCGGGGTCGATGGTCTGGATCGCGCGACGGTCGTCGTGGCCCAGCCCGAGGCGGCGCAGCTGGCGCGCCATGATGACGATGTTGTCCTCGGTGGTCTTGCGGGGGTGCTGGCCGGTCTGCACGGCGTACTGCTCGGCGGGCAGCCCGAACGCGTCGTAGCCCAGGCAGTGCAGCACGTTCTTGCCGAGCATCCGGTTGAAGCGGGCGACGACGTCGGTGGCGATGTAGCCCAGCGGGTGGCCGACGTGCAGCCCGGCGCCGCTCGGGTACGGGAACATGTCGAGCACGAGGAGGTGCCCGCCGGGGTAGGCGGCGACGGCCTCCGGGTCGGCCCACGGTCCGGACGGGTTGGGGGCGTGGTACGTGCCGCGCTCGGCCCAGCGGTCCTGCCAGGCGACCTCGATCTGCCCGGCCAGCTCGGCGGTGTAGCGGTGCGGGGTGTCGCTCATCTCGTCCTCGTCGTCTCGGTGGTGGGTCGGGCGTACCCATGAAAAAACCCCTCACGCAGGAGGGGTCGCCGCGCGGGCCTGGTGGCCGACGCGGCTAGGGAAGAAGCTCGAACCTCGTCACGTGCTCAGGGTATCGCAGCGGCGCCACCGGGTTCCGAACAGGTCGGATGCCGTGACGCCGAAATCGACCCGACGTCGCCTACCGCCTCGTAGGTGCAGCGATCGGTGCACCTACCAGGCGGTAGCGCGAGCGGCGGGGTCGCGAGGATCAGGTCAGTGCAGGCCGTGGACGACGGCGTGCCCGCGGCCTCGGGAGATCAGCCAGCGGTTGACCGGCACCGTGAGCACGAACGCCACGGCGAGCGAGACGGCGAGCGACCCCCAGAACAGGACGGTGCCGAGCCCGGCATCCATCGCTCCGGGGATGACGAGGACGACCGAGTTGTCGACGATCTCCATGACGGTGATCGAGACGGTGTCGGCGGCCAGGGTCACGGCGAGCGCGGCCTTGAGGGCGACACCGGACCGGAGCACCGGGGTGAGGGTCAGGGCGTAGCCGAAGACGAAGGCCAGGGCGATGGCGAGCGCGATGGTGGCGCCGGTCGACAGCCCCAGGGCGGTGCCGATGACCAGGCCGAGCACCTCGCCGATGGCGCAGCCGGTGAGGCAGTGCAGGGTGGCCCGAGCGGCCCCGGACCAGGAACCGCCGGTGGCGGCGTGGGTGTGCGACGCGTGGTGGGTGTGCGTGGAGGTGTCCATGACGGAGCCAACCCATACCCCCTGGGGGTATATTCCCGGGACAACGTCGACCTATTGGTCGATGTTGCCCCGCGCGGAGGTCAGGTGGTCAGCAGGCCGGCGACGATGAGGGCCTGGGCGAGGTGGTAGGTCACCATGACGACCACCGAGGTCCAGCGCCGGGCCTGCACGAACCTGCCCATCGCGAGCACCGTGTCGCTGACGACGAACAGGGTGGCGCCGAACCCCACGAGCGGGCGGCCGGTCGCCCATCCGGTCACGGCCATGGCCCCGATCACCGCCATGTACACCGCGACGGCGACCGCCAGCCCGACCCCACCGTCGGCCACCGCACCGGGCAGGATGCGACGCCCCACGACGAGGGCGACGAGCAGCACGGCCGCGCCCACCCAGCCCAGCACGGGTCGGTCGAGGCCCACCGTCACGAACGACGCGACGTAGGCCAGGTGCCCGACCAGGAAGGCCGCCAGCCCGCCGACGAACCGGTTCGGGGTGTCCTCGAGCAGGAAGACGTCGCCCACGAGCCCGAGCAGCAGGGCGAGCACCAGCCAGCGCCCCGCGGTGCTGTCGGTCGCCCCGGCGAGCAGCGCCACCGACAGCAGCCCCACCATCGCGGCCGGCTTGGCCAGCCGCTCGACGTCGTGCCGCTGGTGCCACACCGCCCACCAGTCCGCGGCGAACAGCCCGGCGGTGACGACGGCGGCGACCCACACGGCATACGACACGGGTGGATCCTCGCAGCCCGGCACCACGCCCACGCCCGGATGTGGCCGCCGACACCACCCGGTATCAGGGGCCGTCGGGGCCGCTCCTCTTCGTCGTGGGACCCGCCGTTGGGGAAGGTCCCGTCGACCGAGGAGGACGCCATGGGTGCAACCAGGCAGTCGGGGTTCAACCAGGAGGTGGGCAAGGCTCTCATCGAGTCCGGCGCCATCGACCTGGCCAAGATGACGGACGTCTACAAGAGCTTCGCCGAGGACGCGCTGGTCCGCGGCGACGACCTCGTGCTGGCCGTCGGCAAGTACGTGATCATCAACTGCGGCTGGCCGGGCCCGGTGCTGCGCCAGCTCGCCGAGGCCGAGGGCCACGTGGGGTGAGCACTCCGCACGAGCTGCGACGTCGGCTCGCGCACGGCCTCCGGCTGGGCGCGGCCGGCGTCGTCGCGGCGGGCGAGGCCCGGCCCGGCGTCGGCGGGGCGCGGGCCCTGGTGCCGGCGAAGGTGCTCGGCGAGACCGCCCTGCTCTGCCGGGTCGCCGGGCGGCTGCTCGCCGACGACCCGGCGCTGGCGCGCTTCGAGGGGCTCGGCGCCGCACAGGCCCGGCTGGGCGAGGCGCTGACCCGGGCCCTCGACCCCCACCACGCCGCGCTCGCCGTGGCCGCCGACCCTCGGTGCCGCGCCCGCGAGGCCTTTCCCTTCGCCCTGCTCGGCGACCTCGACACCGGCCACCGGTCGGTCGCCCGGCACCTGCTCGACCTCGCCGGTGACGACCTCGGCGACGAGCCCGACCCCTTCGACCGCCTCGAGCTGTCGTGGCTGCACGGGATCGCCGAGGGCTGCGCCTCCCCCGACGTGCCGACCGGCTCGGTGCTCGAGCGTGGGGCCGACCTGCTGCACGGCGAGCTGACCGACGCCTACGCCCTGACCCACGCCGTGCTGCACGCCACCGACTGCGGCCTGCTGTCGCCGCGCCACTCCCGCCCGGCCGGCTCGGTCGCCGACGACGCGGAGGCCCTGCTCGGTGCCGCCCTGTCCTGCGGCAACCTCGACGTGGCCGCCGAGCTGCTCTGGACCTGGCCCATGCTCGACCTGCCGCTGTCCCCCGGAGCCCGTTATGCCCTGGCCGAGCTCGACCGTGCCGAGGCCACCCTCGGCTTCCTGCCCGGCCCCGAGCACGACCCCGCCGTCGCCGCCGGGCTCGCCCCGGCCGACCGCTCGACCTACGTGATCCAGACCAGCTACCACACCGCAGTCGCCGGGGCGGTGCTCGCCGCCGCCCTGCTGCGCACCGCGGACGGCGACGGACGCGCACCCGGTGGCCCCCCGGCATCCGGTCGCCGGGCCGTGGCCACCGCGGATGCCGACCCCCTCACCCTCCTCGGCCACGCCGACGGCTCGTGGGCCGACGCGCTGCGCGACGCCCCGCTCGGCGAGCGGGTGGGCTGCACCGAGCTGGTGATCGGCGCCGAGCTGCGCACCTCGGCCGCCCGCCGCGACCCGGCCCGGGTGCGCGAGGTCGTGGCCTGGGCGGCCGAGCACGGGTGGGCGCACCTGCCGTCGGTGCGCCAGGGCGCGGCGCTGCTGTCGCGGGTGGCCCGGGTCGCCGGCCGGCCGGTCACCCTCGCGAGCTGAGGCGAGGCTGCGAGGTCAGCCCACGCACTCCGCGAAGAACGTCTCGATGCTCGTGACGCCGTGGCACGGGTCACCGTTGGTCTGGGCGCCCTCGGGGAGCTCGGCGCCGGGACCCACGATGTAGGTCGCGACATCGACTGCCCCGTCACCGTTGAAGTCGAGCCCCACCAGTCCGTGGAACCCCGTGCCGTCGGGCAGGACGAGACCCTTGTCGAGGCGGTTCGCCAGACCGGTCGTCGTCCAGACGATCGCCCCGGTGTTCGCGTCGATGACGACCTGGACCCCGGCCGCCTGGTTCTGCCTGCTCGCGTTCATGCACTCGTGAGCCAGGGCGGGGGTCGCGACGACGACCGCCGCCAGACCGGTGACCAAGGTGGCGCCCAGGGAACGGGTGAGTAGCCGCATGATGTCCTCCTGCTGTCGCGGTCGGCCGCCCCGACCGATCTTCCAGTGTCGTGACGGGCCCCCGGGCCCGGCAATGGTCATCCTGAGTCATTGGGACGAGCGGCAGGGCCTGCCGCAGGGTCAGCGCAGCTCGAGGTGGCCGTCGTCGATCCGGCCCAGCCGGGTGACCGCCACGTCGTACACGTAGCTCTGCACGACCCGCCACGGCCGGTGCTCCCCCTGGCGCGGCAGCAGGTGCGCGGCCCGCTGCACGTACCCCGAGGTGAGGTCGAGCAGCGGCCGCTCCCCCACCTCCGGCTCGTCGTAGCGCGGCGTCGCGACGCTCAGCCCGTGCCGGTCCAGGTACCGCAGCAGCGAGCAGAACCAGCGCGCCGACAGGTCGGCCCGCAGGGTCCAGCTCGCGTTGGTGTAGCCGACCGCCATCGCCACGTTCGGCACGTCCGAGAGCATGACCCCCTTGTAGACGTGCCCGCGCGACAGGTCGACCGGCTCGCCGTCGACCACGAGCTCGGCGCCGCCACCGATCTGCATCTGCAGGCCGGTCGCCGTCACGACGAGGTCGGCCTCGAGCAGCTCACCGCTCGTCAGCCGGATGCCGTCGCGCTCGAAACGCTCGATGGTGCCGGTCACGACCTGGGCGCGACCGTCGGAGAGCACCTCGAACAGGTCGCCGTCGGGGGCGACGCACAGGCGTTGGTCCCAGGGGTCGTAGCGCGGCGCGAAGTGGGTGTCGACGGGGTAGCCGTCGGGCAGCCGCTGCAGCGCGCGGCGCCGCAACAGGCGGCGGCCGAGCTCAGGACGGCGGCGCAGCACCTGGTAGCCGGCGGTGGAGAGCAACACGTTCTTGCCCCGCACGAGGCGGTGGGCCACGGCATCCGGCAGCACCGCCCGCAGGCCGTCGGCGACGACGTCGCGCGAGGGCAGCGAGGCGATGTAGCTGGGGCTGCGCTGCAGCATGGTCACCCGGGCGGCACCCTCGTCGACGAGCGCAGGAAGCAGGGTGATGGCCGTGGCCCCGCTGCCGATGACGACGACCCGCCGGCCCGCGACCGGCATCCCCTCCGGCCACGCCTGCGGGTGCACCACGTCCCCGGCGAAGTCGCCCCGGCCGGGGAAGTCGACCACGTGACCGGACGCGTAGGAGAAGTACCCGGTGGCCAGGTAGACGAACCTGGCCGTGTGCCGCACGAGGCCGGCCGAGGTGCGCGAGGTGACGGTCCAGCGGCGGTCGGCCGAGCTCCACTCGAGCCGCTCGACGTGCTGTCCGAAGTGCACCCGCTCGGCGACCCCCTCGTCGTGCGCGGTGGCCTGGACGTAGTCGCGGATCTCCTCGCCGCTCGCGATCGACGACGCCCCGCGCCACGGCCGGAACGGGAAGCCGAGGGTGTACATGTCGGAGTCGGAGCGGATGCCGGGGTAGCGGAACAGGTCCCAGGTGCCCCCGATCGCGTCGCGTGCCTCGAGCACTGCCCACACCACGTCGGGGCAGTGCTTCGCCAGCCGGCAGGCCACGTCGACCCCGGCGATCCCCGCCCCGACGACGAGCACGTCGACGTCGAGGGGCGGCGCGGGCGGCACCTCGGCCGCCGTCCGGGCCGCCGGCTCGGTCTGCGTGACGGGCGAGGTGGGGGTGCTCGGGGCGGTCACGGCCACAGGCTATTCCGCATTCCGGCGTGTCGAACCTCGCGGCTCACCGCGTCGGTCACGTCGATGCCACATGTGACGATGGGTTCATGACTTCTCTCTCCGACTTCACCGCGACCACCCTGACCGGTCAGGAACGCCACCTCTCCGACTACGCCGGCCAGGTCGTGCTCGTCGTCAACACCGCCAGCGCCTGCGGCCTCACCCCCCAGTACGAGGGCCTGGAGGCCCTGTACCAGGAGCTGCACGGCGAGGGCCTCGTCGTGCTCGGCTTCCCGTGCAACCAGTTCGGCAGCCAGGAGTCGGGCACCGAGGAGGAGATCGGCGAGTTCTGCCAGGTCAACTACGGCGTCAGCTTCCCGATGTTCGCCAAGATCGACGTCAACGGCAAGGACGCCCACCCCCTGTTCGTCTGGCTCAAGGACGAGAAGAAGGGCATGCTCGGCGGCAAGATCAAGTGGAACTTCACCAAGTTCCTCGTCGGCCGCGACGGCCAGGTCATCGACCGCTACGCCCCCACCACCGAGCCCAAGGACATCGCCGACGACATCCGGGCGGCGCTGGCCACCAAGGCTGCATGAGCCCCTGGCTCGTCCTGGTCCCCGTCGGGGTCCTGGCCGGGTTCCTCGCGTTCGTCTGGCAGCGGCTCGCCGTCGCGCCCGCGTGGCGCCCGCGGTGGGTGCGGTACGCCGTGGCCCTGGTGCTGCTGGCGCTCACCGCGCTGGCCCTCGCCGGGTTCGACGTGTGGGGCGGGTCGTTCACGCCCGCGCAGCTGCGGCCCGCCGTGTGGGTCGGCCAGGCGTTCCTCGCGACCTGTCTCTACCTCTTCCTCGGGCTGGTGCCGGTCTGGCTGGTCTGCGTCTGCATCTGGCTGGTGCGCTGGCCGCACGACCACGGTCGCGACGGCAGGCAGCGGCTGAACCGGGTCGCGTCGCCGCTGGTGGCGGTGGTGGCCCTGGCGGTCACCGCCTACGGCGCCGTCGAGGCGGCGAACCCGTCGGTCACCCGGTTCGAGGTGTCCTCGCCCGAGCTGCCCTCCGAGTTCGACGGGGTGCGGGTCGCGTTGGTCACCGACCTGCACGCCGGTGCGGTGCGCAGCGCGTCGTTCACCCGGCAGGTCGTCGACCTGGTCAACGCCGAGCACCCCGACCTCGTCGTGATCGCCGGCGACCTCGTCGACGGCGACGCGGCACGCTACTCGCCCGAGATCGCGCCGCTCGCCGACCTCGAGGCGCCGCTCGGGGTCTTCGCGACCACCGGCAACCACGAGATGTTCCGCGACACCGCCAACTGGGTCACGGCCTTCCAGGCCGTCGGGCTCACCGTGCTCCAGAACTCCTCGGTGCCGCTCGAGCGCGACGGCGCCACGATCACCCTCGCGGGAGTGCACGACCTCACCGGCGAGGGCCGGTGGGCGCCGGACTACGACGCCGCCCTCGCACGCACGGACGCCGGTGCCTTCACCCTGTTCGCTGCGCACCAGCCGCTGCAGGCCCTCGACGTCGAGGGGCGCGGCGTCGACGTGCAGCTGTCCGGGCACACCCACGGCGGGCAGATGTGGCCGATCAACTACCTCGTGCCGCTGCAGCAGCCGATGCTCGAGGGGAAGGCCACCGTCGGGGACACCACCGTGGTCACCTCGCGCGGTGCCGGCGCCTGGGGCCCGGCGATCCGGGTCGCCGCACCCCCCGAGGTGCCGATCATCACCCTGAGGCGGTCATGAGCGCCCCCGGGGTCGTCGTCGGCGACGACGGGCTGGCCCGCCCGGTCTGGGCGTCGGTCGACCCGCTGCTGCGCGACTACTACGACATCGAGTGGGGCATGCCGGTGCGTGACGAGCGCGGCATGTTCGAGCGGCTCTCGCTCGAGGCCTTCCAGTCGGGGCTGTCGTGGGCGACGATCCTGCGCAAGCGGCCGGCCTTCCGCGCCGCGTTCGACGACTTCGACCCCGAAGTCGTGGCCGGGTACGGCGAGGCCGACGTCGAACGCCTGATGGCGGATGCCGGGATCGTGCGCAACCGCGCCAAGGTGCTCGCCACGCTCACCAACGCCCGGGCCACCCTGGCGCTGCGCGACGACCCCGAGGGTGACCTGGCGGCGTTCGTCTGGTCGTTCCGGCCGGCCGACACCCCGCGACCGCACACCTACGCCGAGGTGCCCACCACGTCGCCCGAGTCGCTCGCGATGTCCAAGGCGCTCAAGCGCAAGGGGTTCACCTTCGTCGGGCCGACCACGATGTACGCGCTGATGGAGGCCGTCGGCGTCGTCGACACCCACCTCCTCGGCTCGCACCGCCGTGGGTCCAGCGGGGTCTGGCCGGCCTGACCGTCGTCGGGTGCCGAGCACGGCCGCGAGGCCGCGTGGTCAGACGACGATGCCGCGCGAGTCGGGCGGCTGCTCGGTGGGACGTCGAGGGCCGCTGGGGGCCTGGTAGCCCTCCGGCACCGACAGCCTGACCTCGGCCTCCCCGACGCGCAGCCGGGGGGCCGCGTCGCCCTCCTCCTCGCGCATCAGGTCGAGGCGCTGCTTCTCCTCACGCACGTGCGCGTACGTGGGGCGGAAGAACGCGACCAGCTCGTCGAACACCGAGCCGAACGCCCGCGACCTCACCGAGAACACGTCACCACGGTACGCGCGTCCGCTGGGTCACAGCCGAAGTCCGGGGCGACCCGACGGTCGTAGCGTTGACGTCTCAGGAGGTGGGTCATGGGCAGCGAGATCCCGCACCACGACGTCCCACCCGTGGCGCCCGCAAAGCCGTGGTTGCCACTCCTGCTGGGGGTGGCGTCCGTGCTCGCCTTCCCCGTGGTCTTCGCCGTCATGCGCGCGGCGGCGGCGCTGCTGGGTGGGCGGCACGCCTTCGGCTCGGTCAGCCCGGCGATGATCTCGGTCGCCGTGGCCATCGCGCTCGGGGTGGCCGGGCTGGTGCAGGGGTTGCGCGCCCTGGTGCACCACGAGCGCAGCCGCCGGGTGTGGGCGGGGACCCTGCTGTCGGGCATCGTGGCCTGCTGCTGGACCGCGTTCGCGCTCGCCGAGGCGATCTCCCCCGCCTGAGCCCGACGACGACGAAGGGCCGGGCGAGATCGCCCGGCCCTTCGTACCCTGTGGAGCTGAGGGGATTCGAACCCCTGACCCCCTCCATGCCATGGAGGTGCGCTACCAACTGCGCTACAGCCCCGAGTGGGTGTCCCCCGAAGGGGCGACGATGAGTGTACCCATGCACCCCCGGGACCGACCAAATCGGCCTCAGGGTGGGGGCGACCCGGCCTGCGACGCCACCCCGGAGGACGCGTTCCACGTCTGGATCCGCCACCCCGCGCGACCCTCGACGAGCTCGGCCCAGTGGCAGTTGTCCAGGGCGCCCAGCACCCGCCAGGCGAGGTCGTGCTCGAGCCCGAGCAGCCAGGCGGCGGCGGTGCGGCCCGACGCCCCGTGGGTGGAGACGACGAGGCACTCCCCCGGCCCCAAGGAGTGGAGGTGCTCGGTGAGGGCGGCCCCGACGCGCTCAGCGACCTCGGCCGCGGTCTCGCCGTGGTCGCCACGCCGCGCGTCCTCACCGCGGGACAGGGCCTCCTGCACCTCGGGCCACCGGTCGGCGACCTCCGCGGCGGTCAGGCCCTGCCAGGCCCCCACGTCGATCTCGCGGAAGCGCGGGTCGAGGATGACCGATATGCCGCACGCGCGCCCCACGCTCTCGGCGGTCAGACGTGCGCGGGTCAGGTCGGAGGAGACGACGCGGTCGGGTGACAGGGCCGCGATCGCCGGCCCCACGGCATCCGCCTGCTCGATCCCGCGCTCGGACAGCGGGGTGTCGAGGTGGCCCTGCCAGATGCGGGCCGCGTTGTGGTCGGTCTCGCCGTGCCGCAGCACGATGACGCGCCGGGGCGCCGTGCCGGGGACGGTGGGGCTCACCGACCGCCCTGCTCGGTGCCGACGACGCCCAGGTCGATGGTCGGGCAGTCCTTCCAGAGCCGCTCGAGCTCGTAGAAGGAGCGCTCCTCGTCGTGCTGCACGTGCACGACGATGTCGACGAAGTCGATGAGCACCCAACGGCCCTCGCGCTGACCCTCGCGGCGCACCGGCTTGGTGCCCCGGGCGCGCAGCACGTCCTCGACCTCGTCGACGATCGAGCCGACCTGTCGCTCGGACTCGGCGGACACGATGACGAAGACGTCGGTCAGCGCGAGCTGCTCGGAGACGTCGATGCCCGTGATGGTGGTCGCGAGCTTGTCGGCGGCGGCGGCGGCCGCCGCTCGGGCCAGCTCCAGCGCGCGGTCGGTGGCGGTCACGGTGCTCCTTGGTGTGGTGCGGAAGGTTCAGGGGCCGCGCCCGGTGCGGGCACGGCATAGAGGTGGTGCTTGGAGATGTACTGGACGACGCCGTCCGGGACGAGGTACCAGACCGGCTCGCCGGCGCGCACCCGGTCGCGGCAGTCGGTGCTGCTGATCGCCATGGCGGGCACCTCCATCAGGTCGACCCGCTCGGCGGGCAGGCCGGTCTCGGACAGCTCGTAGCCGGGGCGGGTGACCCCGATGAACTGGGCGAGCTCGAACAGCTCGTCGGAGTCCTTCCAGGACAGGATCTGGGCCAGCGCGTCGGCGCCGGTGATGAAGAACAGCTCGGCGCCGGGGCGCTGGGCGGACAGGTCGCGCAGGGTGTCGATGGTGTAGGTCGGCCCCTCGCGGTCGATGTCGACCCGCGAGACGGTGAAGCGGGGGTTGGATGCCGTCGCGACGACGGTCATCAGGTAGCGGTGCTCGGCGGGCGCGACGTCACGCCCCTCCTTCTGCCAGGGCTCACCAGTGGGGACGAAGACGACCTCGTCGAGGCCGAGGAGGGACTGCACCTCCGAGGCGGCGACGAGGTGACCGTGGTGGATGGGGTCGAAGGTCCCACCCATCACCCCGAGCCGCATGCGTGCGGTGCTCAGTGGTGGCCGTGCCCGGGGTGGTCCGGCCAGTGGGCCTCGTCCGCAGCGGCCTCGGCCCGCTTGGCCTCGGCGGCGGCGCGCTGTGCAGCCGGGCCGTGGCTCGGCGGGGCGTACTTCTGGGCGGTGCCGCGGAAGGACCAGGTGACCCCGAGCAGGAAGGCGAAGGCCACGAGGGCGATGACACCGAACAGCCACGGGGGCATCGGGAGCTCGCGGGCGGTGGGCAGCTCCTCGCTCAGGAAGCGGGCGACGGTCATCGACATGCGGGTCAGCCTAGCGCCTCGACTGTCCACCGAAGTCGTCCACAGCCCTGTGTACGAAGGGGGTCACCCCGCCTACGGGCTGTGGACGACGCGCCGGGCCCTGAGATACCACACACTTTCTGTCAGATCGGCTTGCGCGGCAGGGTATTTCGGCACTAGAAATAGCCGCACGCCTCCCCAGTTCGTCCCGATGCCACGGCGTCGGAACGGGTCCGGAGGCAGGTCGTACGGATAACGGCACCGACCTCGCCCGGCTGGTCCGGGAGGGACGTGGCAGCCCGAGAGGGAGGTCACGACACGCGCGACGGCGTGGGTGCCGCGGCCAAGCGACCTGAGTCGAAGTTCGTCCCTTCCCGGGGCGGCGCCACCGTCGCGTGGCAGACCCCGCGGTCACGGCCGCAGGGACCGACCGGCTCGACACGTCGGCTGTGCCGACCGCCGAGGGCCCCCGATCTCATACTCGGGGGCCCTCAGTCATGGGTGCGGCCATTGGCGGCGGGGCGCGCCGGGGAGGGGGCCGTCGGTCCGGGCCCGGACAACTACCCTTGGCGCCATGACCCCCGCCCCTGTCGACCTCAGCGTCGTGGTCCCCATGTACAACGAGGAGGCCGTGCTGCCGCTGCTCGTGGAGCGGCTCCGCCCGGTGGCCGACGGGTGGGGCGTGCCGTACGAGATCGTCTGCGTCGACGACGGGTCCACCGACGCCACCCCGGTGCTGCTGCAGCGGCTGCACCGCGAGTGGCCGCAGGTGCGCGTCCTCCGGCTGCGCGCGAACGCCGGGCACCAGGCCGCCATCTCGGCGGGTCTCGCCCGGGCCCGGGGCAAGTGGATGGTCACCATCGACGCCGACCTGCAGGACCCGCCCGAGACGATCGGCGAGATGCTGGCGGTCGCCCAGGGGCAGGGGGTCGACGTGGTCTACGGGGTGCGCTCCGACCGCTCCACCGACACGGCGTTCAAGCGGCTCTCGGCCCGCGCCTTCTACAAGACGATCCGGGCGATGTCGGACGTCGACGCCCACGTCGACGCCGGCGACTTCCGGCTGATGTCACGGGCCACGGTGGATGCCGTGAACGCGCTGCCCGAGCACGGTCGGGTGCTGCGGCTCGTCGTGCCGGCGCTGGGGTTCCCGAGCGCATCGGTCAACTACGCGCGCGAGGAACGGGCGGCGGGTGACTCGAAGTACCCGCTGGGCAAGATGATCCGGCTCTCCATCGACAGCGTCACCGGGTTCTCGATCGCCCCGCTGCGTTTCGCGACCTGGCTCGGCCTGCTCGGTGGCCTGGCCGCCCTGGGCGTGCTCGTCTACGCCTTCATCGCGATGGTGCTCGGCAACACGCTGCCCGGCTGGACGTCGACGGTCGTCATCGTGGCGGCGGTGGGTGCCGTGCAGCTGCTCGCGCTCGGCATCCTCGGCGAGTACGTGGGGCGCACCTACGCCGCGTTGCAGGCCCGCCCGGCGTACTTCGTCGCCCACGACACCCTCGACCTCGGGTCGGACGACCGCAGCGAGGGTCAGACCCGGATCTGACCGTCTCCCTCGACGACCCACTTGGTCGTCGTGAGCTCGGGCAGGGCCATCGGGCCCCGGGCGTGCAGCTTCTGCGTCGAGATGCCGATCTCGGCCCCGAAGCCGAACTCACCGCCGTCGGTGAACCGGGTGCTCGCGTTGACCATGACCGCGGCCGCGTCGACCTCGGCGGTGAAGCGCCGGGCGGCGGCGCGGTCCTCGGTGACGATCGCCTCGGTGTGCCCGGTGCCGTAGCGGCGGATGTGGTCGAGCGCCGCGTCGAGGTCGTCGACGACGCCGACCGCCATCTCGAGGCCGTGGAACTCGGTGGCGAAGTCCTCGTCGGTGACCGCGTCGTGGGCGACGCCCGCGGTGTCGGCCTGGGCGCCGGCATCCGCGTCGGTGTGCAGGGTCACGCCCTCCCCCGCCAGTGCGGCGAGCGCCTTGGGCAGGAAGGCCGCGGCGACGTCGCGGTGCACGAGGAGCGACTCCGCGGCGTTGCAGACGCTGGGGCGGTGGGTCTTGGAGTTGA
>DASSQL010000382.1:0-18314 GCA_035702525.1 Ornithinibacter sp.
GGCAGACCCTTCCCGACTGTCTTGACCCAGAGCGCGACGGGCTGGAGCCTGCCAAGTCCAAGACTGGTGATCAGACATGGCACCGCACGAATCCACGCACTACGTGCTCGACGGCCGCACGGCTCACCTGGACCGCAGGGAACTGCTGGCCCTGCTCGCCGCCGGCACGCTGACCGCCGCCTCCGGCGGTGTCCTGACCTCGATCCCGGCCGCCGCCGCGACGCGTGCCGGGCCGGTCACCCTCGACGAGTTCATGGAGCTGTCCCGCATCCTCACCGACAACGAGTTCAGCCTCGATGACGGGCCCGGGGCCCTGTACCTTGCCTTCCTGGTGGCCGACCCCGCGTTCGCCGGCCCGCTTCGACAGCTCGTGCAGGACACCGTGCGCGCCCCCAGGCAACCCAGGACCTTCGACGACGTCCTCCGCAGCGGTGCGCTTCGCAGCGACGCCGCGGCCAGGACCGCCCAACAGATCCTGGTGCTCTGGTACTCGGGGCTGGTCGACGACCGAACGGCCGACTACCTGGAGGCGCTTGCCTGGGAGTCTCTGCCGTTCCCGAAGCCACCGAGCACCGAACTCGGGTTCTCGAAATGGGATGAGGCGCCATGAGTGTCGTCGCGAGCGCCGACGTCGTCATCGTCGGCTCCGGCGTCGCCGGTGCCCTGGTCGCCGACCGCCTGGTCAGGCGCGGCGTCAGCGTCGTCATCCTCGAGGCCGGTCCGCCGGTCGACCGAGATCGGGCCGTCGAGATCTTCCGGCAGGCCTCCGCCAAGGTCCCGGAGTCCCCCTACCCGTCGACCCCATGGGCTCCTCGGCCCACCGTGCTCGACATCGGCGTACCCGGCACCGGCTACTTCGTGCAGGAGGGGCCCGAGCCGTTCGGCTCCACGTACGAGAGGGTCGTTGGCGGCACCACCTGGCACTGGCTCGGGAGCACCCCGAGGCTGTTGCCGAGCGACTTCCGGATGAAGACCCTGTTCGGCGTCGGCCGGGACTGGCCACTGACCTACGACGACCTGGAGCCGTTCTACGTCCAGGCTGAGAAGGAGCTCGGCGTCGCCGGTGACGGCCGCGAAGACCAGGGGTCGCCACGCAGCGCTGGCTTCCCCATGCCAGCGGTGCCGATCTCGTTCCTGGACAAGGTGGTCGCCAAGTCTGCGGCGACCATCGGGCTGAAGGTCCTGTCCACGCCGCAGGCCCGCAACACCGAGACCTTCAACGACCGGCACCACTGTGTCGGGAACAGCAACTGCATCCCGATCTGCCCGATCGGCGCGAAGTACGACGCGATGATCCACATCGACCGGGCCGTCGAGAACGGCGCCCGGTTGATCTCCGACGCCGTCGTGCACGAAGTGCTCCTCCGGGCCGACGGCACGGCACGCGGCGTGCGCTTCCGTCGCCCGAACGGCTCGGACGACGAGGTGACGGCCCGCGCCGTCGTGCTGGCCGCCAACGCCATCGAGACACCGAAGATCCTGCTGATGTCCGGTGGACGCACGGGCGTCGCCAACTCCTCCGGCCAAGTCGGCCAGAACCTCATGGACCACCCGATCGCCCTCTCCTACGGGCTGTCGGCGCAGGACCAGCCCGTGTACCCGCAGCGCGGGCCGCTGTCGACCGCGGGCATCGAGTCACCCAGGCAGTCCGCTGCACGGGGCCGGAAGTCCGCCTTCCGCGTGGAGATCGGTAACGACGGCTGGCGGTTCCCCATTGGTGACCCGACCTTCGAGTTCACCCAGGGCCCGTTCCCCCGGCTGCGGGAGGGCGGGGCGGCGCTCGCCCGGCGCTGGGCGGACCACGTCGCGCACGAGATCCGGTTCGCATCCCTTCTCGAACAACTGCCGGACCGCGCCAACACGATCACCCCGGCCTTCGACCTGGTCGACGACATCGGGATTCCCAGGCCGCGGATCACCTTCGCCATCGACTCCTACACGATGGATGGGTTCGTCGACGCCCAGGCGCTGCACGAGCGGTTGTTCGTGGCCATGCGAGCCAGGGAGCGCACGCACGTCGCGTTCACCTTCGGCGCGGGCCACATCATGGGCACGACGATCATGGGCACCGACCCGGCCACCTCGGTCGCGGACGGGTTCGGACGCAGCCACGACGTTCGCAACATGTGGATCGTCGGCAGCAGCCTGTTCCCGACATGCGGCACCGCCAACCCGACCCTGACCCTGGCCGCGCTCGCGCTTCGCACCGAGGTTGCGCTGCGGGCGGCCCTCCCGGGCCTTCCTGCCGCCGCGGCGTAGAGATCCCTCGTCGACCGATACCGCGCATCGGAGGGTTGCCGGCACCCCCGTCCCGGCGTTCGCTGAGAACGAAAGCCCCCACGGGTGGCGAGCGGCAGGCGGCCTCTCCTACCGTTGCCCCATGAAGCTACTGGTGCGAGTCGACCGCCGGGGCGACGTGAGGTCCTTCCGGGACGCCACGGAGGGCCGCCGGATCGACGAGATCCGGTTGCACAACCCGTATGAGGCGCCGTGGATCAGGGATGCCCTGGTGCAGTACGAGCACCCGCGGGAGGCCACCTTCTTCGTGGTGGAGGCCCCGAGCGAGGAGTCCGTCCGTGAGGACGTCCACCTGACGAGCCGGAACCTTCATGACCCGGACGACGCGCCGGGCTTCGTCGTGCTCGCCACTGCTGCGAACTGACGACCCGGCGAGGGCGGCCGCCTAACCGTCCTGAACGGTCTGGACTGCCTCGACGGCGCGGATCCGGGCCGTGAGGATGGGCAGCAGCGCCCTGGCGATCTGGGGGTACCGGTCCATCAGCGAGGAGAACTCCAGCGCGGACACGGCGAACGTCTCCACCCCTTCGGGCCCCGCGACGATCGTGGCCGAGCGGCCCTGGTGGTCGATGAGCGACATCTCGCCGAAGTAGCCGCCCACGCCGATCGGGCCACGCTCCACGCCGTGGACGCTGACCGTCGCCGACCCGCGCCGGACGATCTGGAACCCCCCGTCGTTGCTGCCCTCGATCACCAGCGTGGTGCCCGGCTTGAGGGTGAAGGTGGTGCCCGTGCTCATGACCTCGTCCAGTGCCGACTCGGGCAGTGCACTGAAGACGTCCACCTGGCTGAGTGACTCGCGCAACGTCATCGTTGCCTCCCGGATCCTCGTGTCCTGGGGCGGCCCGACCAAAGGGGTCGCGGACAACGTCACGCTAGCAGGAGACGCTTCCGCCGCGCCCGGCCCGCAGGCCCCCCGGCATCCTGCTCGCAGGCGCGCGGGGACGGCCCGGATGGGGGGGTGCCGCGCGCGTGACGGGCCAGCCAGGCGGGGCGGATCCGACGTTCGCCTCGCGATCGCCGACGAGGTCGGTGGCTCTTCCGCTCGGGATGTTGACCGGTATACCTGACCGATGTAGTATACCGGTATACCACCAAGGAGGAACCATGGAACTGCTGCTCAACACCCTCGTCCGCGACCTGGCTCACGGCACCGCCGCCAGCGCCCTGCCCAACGCCCCGGTCGTCCCCCACACCGCGCGACGGAGCACGCTCATCCGCCGTCAGGCCGGGGCGGCGCTCCACGGCCTGGCCCGCCGGGTCGAGCCCCGTGAGGCACACCGCGTGGAGGACGCCTGCTACGGCACGGCATGATCGATGCGGACCTCCCGGGCGTTCGCCCGGAGGTGACGGTCGAGGAGGCGTCGTGGCGAAGGTGACGCTGCAGGACGTCGCGGATGCCGTCGGCGTCAGCCGGATGACCGTCTCCAACGCGTTCAACCGGCCGCACAAGCTCTCGCAGTCCCTGCGGGCGACCATCCTCGAGACTGCTACCGAGCTCGGGTACGGCGGCCCCGACCCCAGCGCCCGCGCCCTGGCGCGCGGTCGGTCGGGCACCGTCGGCCTGCTGCTCACCGACACCCTCGGCGACGCGTTCCGCGACCCGGTGTCGACCGAGTTCCTCGTCTCCGTCGGCGACGCCCTGGCCGAGCGCTCCCTGGCCCTGACGCTCGTCGCGACCGCGGGGGACAAGGCGCCGCTGGGCCAGGACCTGCCGATGGACGGCGCGATCGTCTACGTGTGTGACCCCCGCGTCGACCTCGACTGGCTGCAGCACCGGGGCACCCCGGTCGTCACCGTCGACCAGCGCCCGACCAAGGGCGTTCCCGCGGTCAACGTCGACGACGCCGGGGGCGCCCGGGCCGGCGCCGAGCACCTGCTGGGCCTCGGCCACCGGCGGATCGGCGTCATCACGGTCGGGCAAGACCTCGACGGGCGGATCCGACCCGCCGGGCAGCGGTTGACCGGGTGGCGAAAGGCCCTCGCTGCCGCCGGGGTGGAGCCGGTCGTGGCCCACGCCGGCCCCCGCCCGGACACGGCCGCGTACGACGCGGCGAAGGAGCTGCTCGACCGCCCGGACCGCCCCACCGCCCTGCTCTGCTTCTCCGACGTCTACGCCGCGCACGCCATCCGGGCCGCCGAGGACCTCGGCCTGCGTGTGCCCGAGGACCTGTCCGTCGTCGGCTACGACGACGCCGACTTCGCCTCGACCTTCCGCCCCGCGCTCACCACGATCCGCCAGGACGTCGGCGCCAAGGGCCGCGCCGCCGTCACCGCGCTGACCGCGCTCATCGACGGCGAGGAGCCCAAGGCCAGAACGGTCCTGCGCACCGAGCTCGTGGTCCGCGACTCGACCGCCGTCGCGCCGCCGTCCGGCTAGGCGTCACCGCGGGCGGCGGCACCCCGGCCCAAGGTCGGGCGCTACTGCTCGCGGTGCTCGCGGTGCTCGAGGTGGGCGCGCGCCACCTGGGTGGGAGCGTGCACCAGCCATGCATCGAGCAGCGCCTCCTCGATGTCGCGCTCGCTCGCACGCTCGAGGTGCAGGAGGAGCGCCGGGTAGTTGTCGAGGTGGGGGATCGTGAAGAGGTACCCGGGGTGCGCCTGCAGGAGCGACTCCTTGTCCTCCAGCCCGTCTGTCGCGAGCGCGACGATCGGCCCCTGGGGCACCGGTTCGTCGGCGTAGCGCTTGATGTCGGCCTTGCTGAACGGCCGTTCCCAGGCGAAGGCCTTGCCCGCCACCATCCACGTCCGGTTGCCGTAGCGGGCGCCCGTCGAGACCTCCGGAAGCAGCAGGGCGAGCCGCTCGACGTCCTCGAGATCGGCCATCGGGTCAGCGTAGCGCCGGCCCGCAGGCTGGGCCGAGGTCGCGGGCCCGCGACCGGCGCGCAGTCAGTGGACGACGTCGAAGACGTTCTTCTGGATGCCGTTGCTGAAGACCTCGCTGTCGACGAGCCGGAGCTTCTGGGTGTCCTTGTCGGTGTCGCTGAACAGCCTCTGGCCGGCACCGAGCAGGAGCGGGAACACGAGGAGGTTGTAGCGGTCGATCAGGCCGGCGTCGGCCAGGGCGTGGTTGAGGGTGACGCTGCCGTGGACGATGATCGGCCCGCCGTCGGACTGCTTGAGTGCGGCGACCTGGTCCAGTGAACGCAGGATCGTGGTCGGCCCCCAGTCGGACACGAGGTCGTCGTCGGTCAGCGTGGTCGAGACGACGTACTTCGGCAGGCCCTTGTAGTGGGCGAAGTCCGCCATGCCCGGCCAGACCGGGCTGAACAGCTCGTAGCTCGTGCGGCCGAGCAGCATGGCGGTCGACTCCACCTGCTCCGACCCCTTGATCGCGTAGGCCTCGGGGACGAAGTCGACGCTCTTGAAGGTCCACCCGCCGTTGCGGTAGTCGCTCTGGCCACCCGGGTCCTCGACCACGCCGTCGAGGGAGATGAAGGCGGTGCTGATGAGTGTGCGCATCGTCGTTCCTTTGCGTCGGTCTGTGGTCCGGTGAGGGTGCGAGTCCGGTGAGCCGGCCCCGCGTCGCCCTCTGACAAACCTACGAACGAGAGCACCCGAATGCGACACCGGCGCCCACTCCAGTTGCCCGGGCCGCCGAGTGTCGTGGGATGGCGCCGCTACCCGCCACCCGCCACCTGCCGACCGTGCCCGACCCGGAGATGCCGCGTCAGTGGTCGGGCGACGGCAGGACGTCGACGGTGTGCCGCGACCCGGGCTCGTCGCAGTCGAGGAACTGCATGAGCTCCGTCGGTAGGTCGACCACGACGGTGGTGCCGTCGGCGAGCGTGACGGCCCGATCCCGTACCCCGTGCACGGCGCCCACGCCGTAGGTCCGCCACCGGTGCTCGACCGGTACCGACCACCGGACCTCCCCGGATGACGGGTCCACCCCGCGCACCACCTCGGCGGTCCCGTCCTGCACGACCACCAGCTGCCCGGCCACACCTTCGGGGCGGCCCAGGACCTGCCACGGGGTCCCCTCCGCCCAGCCGGTCGGGGACCGGTCAGCGCTGACCGGACGGGCGCGCCCGGCGCTGACCACGAGCCCGCTTCCGGTGGAGATCGACTCGTCGCTGCTCGGCACCAGCGAACCCACGTACTGGAGCTCACCGTTCGTGAGGTCCAGGGGGCCGTACGAGCCACGGACCCTGGCCAGCACGGTGGTCGCGTCCGCCGTCAGCACCACCCGGTCGGGCAGCGCCGCCTCCACCCGCCATCGCTCCTCGCCCGCCCTGCCGAGGCGGACCAGCTCCGGCTCCTTCGCGTCGCCCTCGAAGGCCACGATGACGTCCTTCTCCAGAGGGAGGACCCGGGTGGTCAGGAACGACCGTGGCTGGGTGGGCCGGACCGTCCACCGGATGGCTCCGGAGCGCGCGTCGAGTGAGATGACGCCGGCGTCGGTGGGCACCAGCACGGTTCGGTCGTCCATGGCGACGGGCGGTCCGTTCGCCGGTGTCACCAAGTCGACGACACGGTGGCTGCCGTCCGGCTCGACGAGGCCCACCGCGCTCGTCCAGCCGACGACGGTGGTGTCGCCGACGCGGGCGGCGCCCCTCGGCACCTCGATGCCGTCGTTCCCGACGTGGGTCAGCTCCCACCCCTGGCCGGTGCTGTCGAGAGCGATGGCAACGAACGCCTCGTCGCGGGTGCCGATGACGACGCCGTCGGCGAGCACCCAGGCCGTCGTCAGCTGGTCCGTCTCCAGGAGCGGGCGACCGGTCGTGGCGTCGATCACGTGCACCGCCCGGCATCCGTCGACCGCGACCCGGCCCTCCGACGCGACGATCATGGGCGCGGCAGTGGTGCGGATCGGGTCGTGGCGGGACGCTGCCTTCGCGTCGCGCACCGGGACCCGCCAGCGCTGCGTCCCGTCAGGCGACAACCCGACGATGCTGCCCGCGACCGTGCCGCAGTCGGTGTACTCGCAGTCGGGGACCGGCCCCCAGAGGCAGCCCGCGAGGAGCATGACCATCCCGGCGAGGCGCACCGCCCCGAGCCCGCGAGTGATCGACGTCATCGCGACATCGTGGCGGTGGCGACGCGGTCCGGGGGCCCCAGTGACCGCGTCGTCACCGCTCCGTCCCCGCATCGTGACCCGGCCGTGACGATCTGCCGGCCACGTCAGGCGGTCGGGAGGTCGTCAGCGACCGTCCGGACCGCTCCCCCCAACCCGCCGCGTCGTGCGTCGCCCAGCCTCGTCCGAACGGGTGAACTAGCCGTCGATGGCGCGATTTGCCGTCCGTCGACCCTCGAGTGCTGGTTGAGTATGAACAGGACGTGAGCGTGAGTTCACGACCGTTCTCGTCGCCGAGCCCAGTCGATGATCGATGCAGGGGGTTCAGTAGAGGAGACAGGTCAGCAATGACAGTCAGCGAGGCAGCAACCCGCCTCTTCAGCGACGCCGCAGTAGCCACGCGCGAGGAAGCACCGTCTTCCCCCTCCTCCTCCGGGAAGAAGGCCGCAGCGGTCCTGATGGCGATGCTGCTCACGCTCGGCGTGGCCGGGGCCCTGGGGTACACCCAGTGGTGGATCCCCCGCCAGGAGGCACAGCAGACCGCTCAGCTGAAGTACGAGCAGTGCCTCAGAGAGGTGAAGGCGTACCGGCACAAGCACAGCTACAAGGCCCGCCTGGCCCAGTGCGAGCGGATCCCTCACCAGCTGGCCACCCCCACCACCTGACCGGATGCCCTGAGCCCCGACAACGAACCGGGCCTGTGGGATCGACTCCGTCGATTCCACAGGCCCGGTTCTCACTGTCGGGGTGACAGGATTTGAACCTGCGGCCTCGTCGTCCCGAACGACGCGCGCTACCAAGCTGCGCCACACCCCGTGGCAGTGCCGCCGACCCGAGGGCGCGGCGACACCCGAGGATAGCCGACCCGCCCCGGCGCGCTGAAATCGGTCCGGGCCCGGCGGCCGGACGGCCCCCGGCAGCGGCCGCCCGGGGTCAGGAGTCGCGGGCCACGAGGGTGAGCAGGGTCGCCTCCGGGCGGCAGGCGAAGCGCACCGGAGCGTAGGGGGAGGTGCCCAGCCCGGCCGAGACGTGCAACCACGCGGCATCCGGGGGAGCGTCCGACGACGGCACCGCGCCACCACCCTGGCCGGTGTAGCCGGCACCCGGCCACCAGCGCGAGACGCCCTTGGCGCGGCCGGTGTCGAGGTCGCAGTTCGTGACCAGGGCCCCCCAGGCCGGCAGCGCGAGCTGCCCGCCGTGGGTGTGCCCGGCGAGCACGACGGAGGCGCCGTCGGCGACCATCGCGTCGAGCACCCGCTGGTAGGGCGCGTGCACCAGCCCCATCGTGAGCGTCACGTGGTCGGCGGCCGGCGCGGAGACGGCGTGGTAGCGGTCGTAGCCGACGTGCGGGTCGTTGACCCCGACCAGCTCGACGTCGTGGTCGCCCATCGAGACGACCGTCCGGGCGTTGTTGAGGTCGGCCCAGCCACCCTCGCGCAGCCCCTCGACGAGCCGGCCGACCGGCAGGTCGGCCCGGTAGGTCTTGACCTCGGCGTGCTTCTTGGTGAGGTAGCGGGCGGGGTTCTTCAGCACCGGCGCGAAGTAGTCGTTCGACCCCAGCACGAACGCGCCGGGACGCTCCAGCAGCGGCTCCATGGCGCGCAGCAGCGGGGGCACGGCATCCACGTGGGCGAGGTTGTCACCGGAGTTCACGACGAAGTCGGGCTCGAGCTCGGCCAGTGAGCGCACCCACTCGATCTTCTTGTGCTGCCCGGGGGTGAGGTGCAGGTCGCTCACCTGCAGGATGCGCACCGGGGCGCTGCCCGGGGGCAGGGCGGGCACGGCGAACCGGCGCAGCGTGAACCAGGTGCGCTCGACGAGCGCGGCGTACGCGACACCGGCGACCCCGGCACCCACCAGGCCGCCGACGGTGCGCAGCGCGGTGCGGGCCAGGTCGGTCATCCGTCCATCCTCGCAAAGCCGGTGCCGTCCGACCGAATCGCGGGCCGAGCCGGATGCCGTGGTGTGCCGGCGCTGAGCCTTGCCTCCCGCCGTCGGCGCCCACCCGCGACCCCACCCGGGCGCGGGAACCCGCTGGGCGCCGGGTGGGAGGATGGCCCCATGACCGACTCGACGCTCAAGACGCAGATCCAGCACGACCTGCACGACGCGATGCGTGCCCACGACAAGGTGCGCTCCGGCACGCTGCGGATGACGCTGACCTCCATCACCAACGCCGAGGTGGCCGGTGACGAGGCGCGCGAGCTGAGCGACGACGAGGTGCTCAAGGTCGTGGCCAAGGAGGCCAAGAAGCGCAAGGAGTCGTCGGCGGCGTACACCGATGCCGGCCGCCCCGAGCTCGCGGCGGTCGAGGAGGCCGAGCTCGCCGTGCTCGAGCACTACCTGCCGGCCCAGCTCGGCGACGACGAGCTGCAGGCGATCGTCGCGCGGGCCGTGGAGGCGACCGGCGCGACCGGGATGCCGCAGCTGGGCCTGGTCATGAAGGCCGCCCAGGCGGAGGTGGCCGGACGAGCCGACGGCGGCCGGGTGGCCGCCGTCGTCAAGCAGGTGCTGTCCGGGCGCTGAACCGCGCCCGGGCTGGTCAGCCCGGCGGTGGGGGAGCGTTCGGCCCGTTGTTCCCGCCGCCGCCTCCGCCTCCGCCGCCGTTGCCCTTGCCCTTGTTGGTGTTGGTGTTGGTGTTGTTCTGCGGGGCCGGCTGCTGGTACGCCGGCACGCCGGTGGAGATGTACAGCCCGATCTTCGACCCGGGGAAGGCCGCGCCGGCCGGGTCGGTGTAGGCGACGGTGCCGAACGGCAGCGAGCTGGCGACGTTGCCCGCGACGTAGCTGTCGAAGCCGGCATCCTTCAGGCGCGACTGCGCCTTCGAGATGCTGGCGCCGATGACACCCGGCAGCGGCTTGAGGTCGCCGTTGCGGATCTTGGCCGACGGGGCAGGGAAGTCCTTGACCGGCATCCCCTTCGACACGGCGCGCATCATCTTCGACCACACCGGTGCCGAGACGGTGCCACCGAAGACCTGGCTGATGCAGCCGTACTCACCGAAGCACTTGCCGTTCAGCGAGTTCAGCTTGCCGTTCTTGCTGGCCGGCTTCAGGTTGCCGATCCACACCGCGCTGGCCAGCTGCTTGGTGTAGCCGACGAACCAGCTCTGGTTGTGCTTCTCGGTGGTGCCCGTCTTGCCGGCGGCCGGGCGGGCCTTGACGTCCCAGTTGCCCTTCGCCGTACCGAACTCGAGGGTGCCCTCGAGCAGCGAGGTGGCACCGTCGGCGGCGTCGGCCGAGATGACCTGCTTGCACTGCGGGCCCGGCACCTTGATCGACTTCTTGTCGGAGGTGGTGATCGAGGTGATCGGGTAGGGCTCGCAGAACTTGCCGCTCGCGGCGAGGGTGGCGTAGGAGTTGGCCAGGCTCATCGGGTTCGTGGTGCCCGAGCCGAGGGTGATGTCCGAGACGTACGGGTCGATCGGCTTGCCGTTGCCCTTGTGCAGGCCCATCTTCGTCATCGTGTCGCGCACGTCGCACGGCCCGACGTTGATGACGAGCTGGGCGGCCCAGGTGTTGATCGACTTCGCGATGCCCTCACCGAGGGTCATGTTCTTGCCGCCGCTGGCGTAGTCGTTCTTGACCGACCAGGGCTCGTTGGCGCCGCACTTCGAGGAGAACAGCGACTTGTCGGCGAACAGGTGGCCCTTCTTGCCGTCGGCGAAGGGCACCTTGATGGTGCCGTTGAGCGGCATCCCCTTCTCCAGCGCGGTGACCAGGCCGAACATCTTCGCGGTCGACCCGAACTGGTAGCCGAGCTCACCGCCGCCGTACTTCTGGTCGACGTTGATGTTGGTCTGGACCTTGTCGAAGTTGGTGGCCTGGGCCATCGCGAGGATCTTGCCGGTGCCCGGCTCGAGGATGGTGGCGGCAGCGCCGAGGTTCTGCTTGTTGCCGACCGGCACCGCCTTGGTGATCTCCTTCATCGCGGCCTTCTGCATCGCCGGCTTCAAGGTGGTGCGGATGGTCAGCCCGCCCTGGTTGATCGTCTTGAGGCGGTCGGCCGGGGTCTTGCCCAGCACGGCCATCTGCGGCGACTTCTGCAGGTACTCGAGCACGAAGGCGCAGAAGTACGGCTGCGTCGAGCGGTGGCAGACGCCCTGCACCGGCTTCTTCTTGATCATCTTCTTCACGGCCACCTTCTTGGCGGCGGTGACGTCCTTGGCGCTGGCCAGGCCCAGGGACTGCATGCGGTCGAGCACGATGTCGCGGCGGGCCTGGGACTCCTTGGGGTTGAGCACCGGGTTGAACGCCGTGGGCTGCTGCACGATGCCGGCGAGCAGCGCGGCCTGGCCCAGGTTGAGCTTGCTCGCGCTGATGCCGAAGTAGTTCAGCGAGGCCGCCTCGACGCCGTAGGCCTGGTCGCCGTAGTAGACGAGGTTGAGGTAGCCCTCGAGGATCTGGTCCTTGGTGAAGTTGTCCTCGACGTTCAGCGCGTACTTCAGCTCCTGGAGCTTGCGCGAGTAGGTCTTGGTCGTGGCGGCCTTCGCGGCCTCCTTGTCGCCCTTCTTCAGGGCGTTCTCCTGGAGGGTGATCTTCACGAACTGCTGGGTGAGGGTCGACGCGCCCTGCACGTCGCCGCCCTGCAGGTTGGAGATCATCGCCCGGCTGAAGCCGCGCACGTCGAGCCCGCCGTGCTCGTAGAAGCGGGCGTCCTCGATGGCGATCTGCGCGTTGCGCATGTTCGGGGAGATCTTCTTCAGCGGCACGATGATGCGGTTCTCGTCGTACGGGTTGGCGATGAGCTTCCCGTCGGCGTCGAGGATGCGCGACTGCTGGGCCAGCGGCGAGACGGTGAACTCGCTCGGCAGGTCGTTGAAGAAGTCGACCCCGCCCTTGGCGGCCTGGCCGGTGGCACCGACCGCCGGGATGGCGAGCCCCGCCATCAGCAGCCCGGCCACCGTGCTCAGCACGACGAAGCCGAGCAGGAGCCGGAGCACGGCTGAGACATTGTGGGCGCGACCGTCCATGGGCCCAAGGGTAACCCGCGGATGCCGTGCGGCCCCTTCACCGGACGCAGCACGGACCGGCGCGCGTCGGTCGCGGGGGTTCCACGCACGAGGGCGCCGGCACCAGACGGCCCGACGAGCGGGTGATCCAAGAGTCAACCGTTCGGCCAACCCCTCAACCGTTTCGGACGATACCCGCCTTCCGGCCGTAGAAATAACGTTTGGGCAGGTCGCCAACCCTCCCGGTTGGCAAGGAACCGACGGTCACGTATCCAGAACTGAGGTGGACATGAGCATCGCACCCCCTGCTGCGGTAGCCCCCACGGATGGTCAGTGGGTGTCGGACTGGACCGGTCTCGGACGCTGCGCCGGCACCGACCCCGACGCCCTCTTCGTACAGGGCAAGGCCCAGCGCGCCGCGAAGGCGGTCTGCAAGGGCTGCCCGGTCGTCGCCGAGTGCCTCGCCGACGCCCTCGACAACCGCACCGAGTTCGGCGTGTGGGGTGGGATGACCGAGCGCGAGCGCCGGGCCCTGCTTCGCCGCCGGCCCGATGTCCGGTCCTGGACCGACCTGCTCGCCCACGCCAAGATCGGCACGGCCCAGGGCGCGATCGCCTGACCTGAAGACACCGCCCACCGAGCTCCCCGGAGGGGCCGACCACCCCCTGCAGTCACGCGCGGCTTACCCCCTGCAGCCACGCGTGACGGGTCGGCCCCCCGGGGTTTTTCACGCCCGGGGCCGGGGACGGCCTGGTTGACGCCGGCTCAGCCGGCGGCCAGGGCGGCACCGACCGTGCGCAGCCCCTCGAGGTCGTGGATGTCGGTGGCGCTCGCCGGCACCGTCGACAGCGGCACCCCCGGGTGGCCGGCCACGAACCGGCGCACGTGCCCGTCGTGCCGCGCGGTCACCGCAGCGAGGTCGGCGTGCAGGCGCAGCAGCGCCGGGGTGAGCCCGGCCAGGTCGTCGTCATCGACGCTCTCGCCGCGGTCCTCGAGCTGCTCGGCGGCCGCGGCGGCGCGGCTGCCGCTGAGCGCGGGGGCACGAAGCGTCTGCATCCGGTTCACGACGACGCCCGCGAGCGGCATCCCCTCGCTCTCCAGCCGGTCGACGAAGTAGGCCGCCTCGCGCAGGGCGTCGCGCTCGGGTGCCGCGACGACGACGAAGGCCGTGGCGGGCTCCTTGAGCAGGGCGTAGGTGACGTCGGCGCGCTCGCGGAACCCGCCGAACATGGTGTCGAGCGCGGCGACGAAGGTCTGCACGTCGGCCAGCAGCTGACCGCCGAGCACCTTGGAGATGGTCGCGGCGGTGATCGTGGCGCCGACCGAGAACACCTTGAGGTAGGCGCGCCCGCCGGCCCGCGCCGGCGCGCTGAGCAGCCGGATGAAGCGCCCGTCGAGGAACGAGCCGAGCCGCTTGGGGGCGTCGAGGAAGTCGAGCGCCGAGCGGGACGGCGGGGTGTCGACCACGATGAGGTCCCAGGTGCCCTCGCGCTCGGCCTCGGCGCGCAGCTGGCCGAGCTTCTCCATGGCCATGTACTCCTGGGTGCCCGCGAACGAGCTGGAGACCGACTGGTAGAAGGGGTTGGCCAGGATCTGCGCGGCCTTGTCGGGGGTGGAGTGCGCCTCGACCACCTCGTCGAAGGTGCGCTTCATGTCGAGCATCATGGCGTGCAGCGAGCCGCCCGAGACGGCGCCGATGCCGGCCACCGGGCGCGGGGTGTTGTCGAGCTCGGTGAGCCCGAGCGACTGGGCCAGCCGCCGCGCCGGGTCGATGGTGAGCACGACGACCCGCCGCCCGGCCTCGGCCGCACGCAGGCCCAGCGCGGCCGCGGTGGTGGTCTTGCCGACGCCGCCGGACCCGCAGCAGACGATGATGCCGGTGGCGGGGTCGGCCAGCAGGGCGTCGATGCCGATGCTGTCGGGCGTGGTGCGGGCGGCCTGCGCGGCCCGTGACGTGCGCGCGGTGCTGCCGGGGCGGGCGGCCATCAGCGCACCCCCTGGCCGATCAGCTCGTCGGCCAGCACCGCGATGCCGCCGTCCTCGATGCCGCTCGCGAGCACCGGCAGGGTGAGCGTGGGCAGGCCCTGGGAGGCGACCTCGTCGGTCAGGGAGCGCTCGAGCTCGACCCGCTCGGCGTGGTCGTGCGCCTCGCCGAGCAGGCCGCTCACGGTCTTGGGGGCGGCGCGCACCCCGACCGCGGCGAGGTCGTCGCGCACCCGGGCGGCCACCCGCTGCGGCTCGGCGGCCGCGGTCTCGAGCAGCACCTCGTCGACCAGCGGCTCGCGCACCTGGTTGACGACGACGGCGCCGAGGCCGAACCCGGCATCCGAGAGCTCACCGATCGCGTCGATGGTCTCCTGCACCGGCATCTCCTCGAGCAGGGTCACGACGTGCACCACGCTCTGCCGGTCGCGCAGCATCCGGGTGATCGACTCGGCCTGGCTGTGGATGGGGCCCATCCGGGCGAGGTCGGCGACCTGCACGTTGACGTTGAGGAAGCGGGTGATCCGGCCGGTGGGCGGCGCGTCGAGCACGACGGCATCCCAGGTCTTGGGCCCCTGGTGGCGCCGGGGGCCGGTGGTGCGGCCGACCGCCTCGTAGACCTTGCCGATGAGCAGCACGTCGCGCACGCCCGGGGCGATCGTGGTCGCGAAGTCGATGACGCCCATCCGCTCCAGGGCCCCACCGGCGCGACCGAGCTTGTAGAAGATCTGCAGGTACTCGAGCAGCGCGGCCTTGGCGTCGACCGAGATGCCCCACACCTCTCCGCCGCCGGCGTGGGTGACCAGGCGCACCTCCTCGATGCCCAGCGGGGGGACGTCGAAGGTCTGGCTGATGCCCTGGCGGCCCTCGACCTCGGCGAGCAGCACCCGCTTGCCCTGGCGGGAGAGGGCCAGCGCGAGGGCCGAGGCCACGGTCGTCTTGCCGACGCCGCCCTTGCCGGTGACCACGTGCAGGCGCACGCCGTCCAGGGCGCGCGAGAGCGAAGGAGTGGCCACGGCATCCACCCTAGATGGGGTCGCCGCACGGCCCGGATGCCACCCGCCCCACCTTCGACGGGCGCGCGGTCAGTGCCTGGTGAGGGTGAGCTCCTCGACCTCCGCGAGCACGAGCAGGTAGGCGTCGCTGGTGGGGTCGATGACGTCGAAGTGGTCGGCGTTCCTGGCCACGGCGGTGCGCAGCGGCTCGTCGGGTGCGCGGGAGGCGACGTAGGAGTCGACGACCTCGGCCGGGACGACGTCGTCGAGCTCGCCCGTGACGATGACCGCGGGGCGGGTGAGCCGCTGCCGGGCGGGGTCGGCGTCGGCCCAGGCCTCGGGGGCCTCGTCGGGGGTGCCGCCGAGCAGCGCCCGGGCGGCGTCGTTGCTCAGGCCGAGGCGGTCGACCACGCCGAGGTCGGCTGCCGGGGCGAGGGCGAGCACCCCGGTGAGCCAGGGGGTGTGGTCGTCAGAGGCGAGCCAGAGGGCCAGGTGGCCGCCGGCGGAGTGCCCCACCACGACGACGCGGTCGGGCAGGTGGGTGTCCTCGTGCACGGACTCGAGCCGGGCGAGCACGGAGGTGCCGGTGCCCGGCCACCCGCCGCCCGGCATCCCGATGCGCGGGTACTCGAGGTTGGCGACGTGGAAGCCGTCGCGGGCCAGCGCCTCGGCGAGCGGGTTCGCGTGGGTGCGGTCGTACTGCTCGCGCCAGAAGCCGCCGTGCACGAGCGCCACGGTGATGCCGCGGGCCCGGCCGGGGGCGGGCTCCCACACGTCGTACACATCGGTCTGCAGGGGGCCGGTGACCTCGGTGCGGTCGGGGGGTCGGGCGCTGCGGGCCAGGATGTCGGTGTCGTCGTCGCTCACCTCCGCCACGGTAGCCGTCCGGCCCGGCGGCGCTAGGGTGGCCGCCATGACGAAGTACGAGTACGCCACGGTGCCGTTGATCGTGCACGCGACCAAGCAGATCCTCGACCAGTGGGGTGAGGACGGCTGGGAGCTGGTGCAGGTGCTCGTGATGCCCGAGGGCAACCTCGTGGCCTACCTCAAGCGCGCGAGGGCCTGAGCAGTGGGCGCGGTCGACGAGCGGCTGGCCGAGCTCGGCCTGGTCGTGCCGGAGGTGGTGCCGCCGGTGGCCGCCTACGTGCCCGCCGTGCTCGACGGCTCGCGGGTCTACGTGTCGGGGCAGGTGCCGATGGTCGACGGGGTGCTCGCGGAGTCGGGCCACGTCGGCGTCGGTGACGGGTTCGTGTCGCCGGAGCGGGCCAAGGAGCTCGCGGCGATCTGCGCGCTCAACGCGATCGCGGCGATCCGGTCGGTGGTGTTCGACCTCGACCGGGTCGAGCGGGTCGTCAAGGTCGTCGGGTTCGTGGCGTCCGACCCGTCGTTCACCGGTCAGCCGGGGGTCGTCAACGGCGCCTCGGAGCTGTTCGGCGCGGTGTTCGGCGACGCCGGGGTGCACGCCCGGTCGGCCGTCGGCGTCGCGGCGCTGCCGCTGGGCGCGCCGGTCGAGGTCGAGGTCATCGTCCACGTGCGGGACTGACCGCCCGTGACGGCGGGTGAGGGGTCCGCTGAGGGTGCGGACACGGCATCCGGGCCGGTCGTGCCGGATGCGCCGGTCGTCGCGGATGCCGGTGGGTCGCGTCGCGTCGTCGACCACCCGATCTCGCGTGACCCCGGTCTGGGCGATCGGGCTACCGCGTGGCTGGCCTCGGCCGAGCGGGTCGTCGTCGAGCCCCGGGCCGCCGCGACGGTGATGCTGGTGCGCGACGGCGCCTCGGGGGTCGAGGTGTACGTGCAGCGGCGGGTGGCGTCGATGGCGTTCGCGCCGTCGACCGTGGTGTTCCCCGGGGGTGGTGTCGACCCGGCCGACCTGGCGCTTCCGGTGTCGACGCCCGGGCTGGCCGAGCTGGCCTCCGCCATGGGCGTCACTCCCGAGGTGGCCGCTCCGTACGCCGCGGCCGCGGTGCGCGAGGTCGAGGAGGAGTGCGGGGTGGTGCTGTCGGTGGCCGAGCTGAGGGGCCGGGCGCACTGGGTGACGCCGGAGTTCGAGCCACGGCGCTACGACACCTGGATCCTCGCCGCGGGGATGCCGTCCGGCCAGGAGGCCACCGGCACCACGACCGAGTCCGACCACAGCGCCTGGGTGCGCCCGCGCGACCTGCTCACCCGGCACGGGGCCGGTGAGGTGCGGATGCTGCCGCCCACCGTGGTGTCGCTCGAGCAGCTGGCCGAGTTCGGTTCCGCCGCAGCCTTCCTCGCCGACCGGCCGGTCGTGGCGAAGGTGGTGCCGGTGCTGGTCGTCGGCGCCGACGGTCGGCCGGTGCTGCGCACCGAGATGCCCTGACCTCCCCGGGTATCCAGCCGGTTCCCGCGTGGCGCCGGGTGTGCCTCCCGGACATGCAGTCGGGCTGCCTTGGGCCGAGCCCGTGCTCGCGCGTCCTCGGGTGCCGGCACACGGCATCTGACTGCATGTCACCAGGAGCGCAAGGGCGGGTCGCCGGGTGCCCGGCCCTCGCGGACGTCACGCCACGAGCGCAGCGCCCAGCGCACCCAGAGGGGCTCGTACATCACGTCCTCGAACGAGAACCGCAGCGACGACCAGTCGTGGATTGCGAGCTCGGTGTGCCGTCGGCAGTCCTTGCGCAGGCCCTTCCGGGTTCCGTGGTGCTCGAAGCCGTCGGCCTCGACCGCGAGCCGCAGTGTCTCGCTGCCCAGGTCGACGACGGCGTACAGCCCGGTCTCGGCGATCTGCAGCTGGGGCGTGAGGTCGAAGCCCTCCTCGAGGGTCAGCGCGCGCAGCACGGACTCGAACGGGTTGGCCGCACGTGCATCCGCGTGGGCGGCGACGCGCCGGGCAGCTCTGGCGCCGCTGCCTCGAAGGTGCGCTGCGGCGTAGGTGAGCTGTGGGCGATCGATGTGGCGCGCCCGCAGGGCGGAGTCGGCCACGGCCAGCGCCTCGTCGAAGGGGAGGGCCCTGGCGCAGTCGAGCACCGTGCGGAGCGGGGTGGTCACGCCGTGGGCCACGTCCAGGGGCGGCAGGTCGACCCAGCGCGGGACGATGCCGGTG
>DASSQL010000383.1:0-2942 GCA_035702525.1 Ornithinibacter sp.
AACCACGGCGGCCGGCAACTGGACACGGTCGTCCCGACGATCCGGGCTCTCCCCGAAGTCGTGGACGCCGTGGCCGGCCGCGGGGTCGTGATTGTGGACGGCGGCATCCGCCGGGGGATCGACGTGGTCAAGGCCCTGGCCCTCGGGGCGAACGCCGTCCAGGTCGGCCGGCCAATTGTGTGGGGCCTCGCGGTCGGAGGCGAGGCGGGCGCGACCCGCGTCCTGAACTTGCTCCGCGAAGAACTGGATAACACGATGGCCCTTTGCGGCTGCCCGACTGTCGCACACATTTCCCGCGATCTGATTGCCTTGATCAACGACAACAACATCTCCCCACCGACGACGACTACATTTCCCCACCGCTGATGCCCGTTTGACCCGGTCTTGGGGCTTGATTCGGGACGGATTTACACTGTCGGGCAGCCCTTCGCCTGGAAGGATGCCCCTCGATGGTGGTCACGGATGCCCAGGTCCGCACGTTGCGGAGTTGGCTCGGCAAGGAGGCGTCGCTGACGTTGTCGGCGGCGAAGGCCGGCATGGATCGCAAGACGGCGCGCAAGTACCGGTACACCGATCAGTTGCCGTCGCAGCGGCGGGCCGACGCGCCGCCCCGTGACTGGCGGACGCGCCCCGACCCGTTCGCTGACGTGTGGGGTGAGGTCGTCGAACTGCTCGAACAGGCGACCGGGTGGGAGGCCAAAACCCTGTTCGAGGAGTTGCGGCGGCGGCACCCGGGCCGGTTCGCGGACGGCCAACTCCGCACCTTGCAACGCCGGGTCAAGCAGTGGCGGGCGACGCATGGTCCCGACAAGGAGGTGTTCTTCGCCCAGGACCACCCGCCGGGCCGGCTCGGGGCGTCCGACTTCACGCACATGACCGAGTTGGGCGTGACCATCCAGGGCCAGCCATTCCCGCACCTGGTCTACCACTTCGTGCTGACGCACTCGAACTGGGAGCACGTCACCGTTTGTTTCACCGAGAGCTTCGAGAGTTTCAGCGCCGGCTTCCAGAACGCGGTCTGGGCCCTGGGCGGCGTGCCCGCCCACCACCGGAGCGACCGCATGAGCCTGGCCGTGCAAGCCTCCGGCACCGAGGAGTTCACGCGCCGCTATGCCGCGTTGATGGCCCACTACGAGGTGAAGCCACAGGCGATCAACGCCGGCAAGGGTCACGAGAACGGCGACGCCGAGCAGAGCCACCACCGGTTCAAGCGGGCGGTGAAGCAGGCCCTGCTGTTGCGCGGCAGCCACGATTTTTCCAGCCCGGAAGCGTACACGGCATTCCTGCATCAAGTGTGCGAGCGAAGGAACCAGTCGCGGACGCAGCGGTTCATCGACGACCGTCGAGCCTTGAAGCCGTTGCCGGCGCGACGGCAGGAAGCGTTCCGCCGCCTGACGGTCCGGGTGCAGTCGGGCAGCGTCATCAGCGTGGACCGGAACACCTACTCGGTGCCGGCCCGGCTGATCGGCGAGAGGGTGGAGGTACGGGTGTATGCCGACACGATCGAGGTGTGGTACGGCCAACGGAAGGAGGACGTGTTGCCGCGCCTGCGCGGCCGGGCCGGGCACCACATCGACTATCGGCACGTGATCGAGTGGTTGGTCCGCAAGCCGGGCGCGTTCGCCGGGTATCGCTACCGGGCCGAGCTGTTCCCGACGAGCCGCTTTCGCCTGGCCTACGACCAACTGGCGGCGACGGCCTCGGGAATCCGGGCGGACCGGGACTACCTGGAGATCCTGCTGCTGGCGGCACGGCGGGGCGAGGCGCTGGTCGATGACGCGTTGCGGCGTCTGCTCGATGGCGACGGCCGCGTGAGCGTGTCGGCCGTGACCTGTCTGGTCGAGGACGGGACATCGCCGGCACGGGTGCCGGAGGTGTGGATCGAACCCATCAACCTGTCGTCCTACGACAGGTTGTTCGAGAGCAAGGAGGCCTGGCATGAAGGCGACGGAACCGAAGGACGTGAAGCCGGCGCTGGTGCACTGTCTGAAGGAGCTGCACCTGCCGACGATGCGGGACGCCTTCCCGCACGTGGCCGACCAGGCCCGGCAGGAGGCGCACAGCTACGAGCGATATCTGTTGGAGCTGGCGACCCGGGAGTGCGACGAACGGAAGCAGAAACGGGTGGAGCGGCTGCTGCGCGACTCGCGGCTGCCGCTGGAGAAGAACCTGTCGGCGTTCGACCTGAAGCGGTTGCCGGCGAAAGTTGTGCAGCAGGTGCGGGCCCTGTTGACCGGGGAGTTCGTGGACCGGCGCGAGAACGTACTGGTGTTCGGGGCGGTGGGCTCGGGGAAGACGCATTTGCTCGCGGCGGTGGCGCAGGAGTTGGTCCGCCAGGGGCGGCGGGTGTACTTCAGCCCGTGCGCCCTGCTGGTCCAGGAGCTGCTGTCGGCCAAGCAGGAGCTGCGTCTGCCGCGGTTGCTCAAGAAGTTGGCGGGCCACGACGCGGTGTACGTGGACGACCTGGGGTACGTGCAGCAGAACCGGGAGGAGATGGAGGTGCTGTTCACGTTCCTGGCCGAGCGCTACGAACGCGGGAGTGTGCTGTTGACGAGCAACCTGCCGTTCTCGAAGTGGGAACAGATCTTCCGGGATCCGATGACGACGGCGGCGGCCATCGACCGATTAGTCCATCACAGCGTGATCGTGGAATTGAACCTGCCGAGCTACCGGGCCGAGCAGGCGAAGAAGGGCAAGGAGAAGCGCGAGCCCGAGGCGAGCTGACGGCCGCGACCGGGGGAACCCCCGGTCCTGAGGCCCAAGCCCCAGCCTGTCAAACCGGGTTGTGAAGGGGGACGTCCAATCGTCGCTGATGGGGAAGGTTAGTTGTCGTTAGACACTGCGGTATGACGCGGCCGAGAGCGGGTACAATGCGCGTGAGCGCGAGGAGGACCCGACCCTGGGTGTGTGGTGGCGTACGGACCCACTCCGGTTCGGAGGCG
>DASSQL010000384.1:0-2651 GCA_035702525.1 Ornithinibacter sp.
GCCGCCAAGCCCCAACCCGCCACCATCGCGATCACGTCGGTGGTGGCCGTCGACACCCGCACGGCGACCGTGACGTGGACGCCGGTCAAGGGCACCGACCACTACGTGCTCGAGTGGGCACCGGCCATGCGCGTGTCCACCTCGGCGACGACGGCCACCGTCACCGACCTGTACCCCGGTGACGAGGTGGCCTTCACCGTGCGAGCCGAGTCCAAGCGGAACCAGGTCCTGGCGACCAGCCCCTATGCCTACGTCGCCCTCGCGCCCGAGGGTCCGGGCGCTCCGAACGGCTACGCTGCGGCCGCCGACACGGTCAGGCTCTGGTGGGGCAGCGGTATCGGGTGCTACACCTACGAGCTCGCCATCGCGCTGCCCGACGGTACCTACTCCACGCTGGCCCGGACCCCGAACTACGTCGACCAGGTCTGGCAGGGCCACCAGGACCCGGCGACCACGGTGTCCTACGCGGTGCGCTGTGCCAGCTTCTCGGGCACGCTGTCGACGTGGTCCCCGGTGACCTCGCTGACGACCCCCTAGTTCTGAGGTCGATCGGGAAGGATCCGTCGGTCGGTCAGCGGTGAGCTCGCGAAGTCGGGGCTGAGCCGCACGACGTCACCCACGACGACGACCGCGGGGTTCTCGACCCCGGCGGCGGCCGCACGACCGGCGATGTCGCCGAGCGTGCCGAAGGTGACCCGCTGGTCGGGGGCGAACCCGCGCTCGACGATCGCGACGGGGCACGATGCCGGGCGGCCGGCTTCGCGCAGCGACCGTGCCGACCGCGCGAGCCGGCCGACCCCCATCAGCAGCACGACGGTGTGGTCGGTGCCGGGAGGGACCGCGGGCAGCTCGTCGTGCCCGGTGACGACGGTGAACCCGCGCGCCACGCCCCGGTGGGTGACCGGGATGCCGGCCGCGGCCGGGACCGCGACGGCGCTCGTCACGCCCGGCACCACCTCGACCCGGATGCCGTGCCCCTCGCACGCCAGCCGCTCCTCACCGCCGCGCCCGAGCACGTAGGGGTCGCCGCCCTTGAGCCGCACGACGGCGTGCCCGGCGAGGGCCTCCTCGACGAGCAGGTCGTTGATGGCGTCCTGGGCCAGGGCGTGCCGGCCGGGTGCCTTGCCGACGTCGACCACCCGCACCGTGGACGGCAGCCGCTCGACGACCCCGCGCGGAGCCAGCCGGTCGACGACGACGACGTCGGCCGATGCGAGCAGCTCGCGGGCCCGACTCGTGAGCAGGCCGTCGGAGCCCGGTCCGCCACCGACGAGCGCGACCCAGCCGTGGCCCGGTCGAGCGGTGCGGCGGCGCAGGTCCAGCTCGCCACCGGCGAGCAGCCCCGACGCGGCCCGGGTGACGTCGGCGGCGAGCGCCCGGTCGCCGGGGGCGTGGGTGGCCAGGGTCACCGTGCCGTCCGGGGTGGAGACCCGCGTGGTGGCCGGCAGGGCAGCCGTGCCGCCCTCGCCCACCGACGCGTCGAGGCACCAGATCCGCGCCGTCGTGCAGTCGGCCAGCACGGCCGCGTCGACCGCGGTGTCACCCGACCCGACGACCACGAACCAGGCATCGTGGAGGTCGGTGGTGCCGGCGTACTCCCGGGCGGCCCAGGTCAGGGTGCTCGACACGGCCAGCTCCTCGAGCTCCTCGCACAGCCACGGCGAGACCACGTGCACGAGGGCGCCCGCACCGACGAGGGCACGAGCACCCTCGACCACGGCGGGGGCGCCGCCCACCACGAGCGCCCGGCGCCCGCCGAGGTCGAGGCCGACCGGGAAGGTCACTGCGGGTGCTCTCCGGGAGCCACGGCATCCGCCATGGCAGCGGCCAGGGTGCGGCCGTCGTCGGGGTCGACGAGGAGGAAGGCGCCGCCGCGGCGCGACGTCGAGTACGACTCGACCGGCAGCGGCGACGCGAAGCGCACCGTGACCCGGCCGATGTCGTTGAGCGCCAGGCGATCGGTCGGTGCCAGGCGCAGCGCGTCGAGGTCGAGCCGGCCGTCGATCGAGCGCACGACGGCGAGAACGGTGCGCGAGCCGTGCTTGACGAGCAGCCGTGCCCCGGGGCGCAGGGCGTCGTCACCCAGCCAGCAGGCGAGCGCGGTGACCTCCTGGCGCAGCGGCACCGGGTCGCCGGCGGCGGCGATGAGGTCGCCGCGGCTGACGTCGACGTCGTCGGCCAGCCGGATCGACACCGACTGGGGCGCGACCGCGACCTGCAGGGAGCGCTCGCCGAGGTCGATGCCGGCCACGGTGGAGCGCGAGCCGGAGGGGAGCACGACCACCTCGTCGCCGACCCGCACCGAGCCGGACGCGAGCTGACCCGCGTACCCGCGGTACTCCACGTGGTCGGGGGAGCGGGCGGCGCCCTGCGGGCGGATGACGACCTGCACCGGCATCCGGAACGACTCGTGCACCGGGTCGGTGTCGGGGGGCAGCGTCTCGAGCAGCTCGAGCAGCGAGGGGCCGTCGTACCAGGGCGTGTTCGGCGAGCGGTCGACGACGTTGTCGCCGACCAGGGCCGACACCGGCACGGCGTGGGCGTGCGGGATGCCGAGCTGGGCCTCGATGGCGCGCACGTCGGCGGCGACCGAGCGGAAGACGTCCTCGCTGTGGTCGACGAGGTCGATCTTGTTGACCGCGATCACGACG
>DASSQL010000385.1:0-3927 GCA_035702525.1 Ornithinibacter sp.
GTGAACGCGGACTGCAGGCCGCCGGAGCGCTCGACCATGTCCGTGTAGGTCATGTCGGCCATCTCCTTGACGTCGGCGCCGGCCGCGAAGACCTTCTCGCCGCCGTACACGATGACCGCGCGTACGTCGTCCCGGGTGGCCGCCTCCGCGGCGCAGGCCCGGATCTCCTCCTGCACCGCGACGTTGAGGGCGTTCATCTTCGGCCGGTCGATGCGGATGGTGCCCACGCCGTCCTCGACCTCGAGCCGCACGAACTCGCCCACGCCGATCTCCTCACGTCTGGGTCCGGAACCGGTCACACCCTAGTGGTCCGGACCACCTCATCCCGAAAGCGCATCGCCGTTACGCCGTGCGTCCCATGCCCCGCCGCCCCGCGCGCCCTACCGTGACCGCACGGTCCGGGGGGACCCACCGAAGGGGGCGTGGTCGTGGCGGAGACGATGCCGGCACCTGTCCAGACGGACGGTTCCGGGAACGACGTTGGGCGCGCCGCGTTCAGCCCTCGGGAGCTTGGGCACAATGACGCCGTGACACCGTCCAGGCCCGCGCCGGCCCCGACCCCGACGTGGCCCGGCTCCCACCAGCCACTCGGCGCGACGTGGAGCGAGGAGAGCACCAACTTCGCGGTGTTCGCCCCTGAGGCCACGGCCGTGGAGCTGTGCCTGTTCGACGACGACGACACCGAGACCCGTCTGCCGCTCACCGAGAAGACCCTGGGCATCTGGCACTGCGCGGTGCCCGGCATCGAGCCCGGCCGGCGCTACGGGTTCCGCGCCGACGGCCCGTGGGAGCCGCAGCGGGGCCGGATGTTCAACCCGGCCAAGCTGCTGCTCGACCCCTACGCGCTCGCCGTCAGCGGCAGCTTCGACGCGACCGGCCCGGTCTACGGCTACCCGCACCCCGGCAACGGCGACCTCGACGCGGTGCGACGCGCGCACACCGGCCCCCGCGACGACACCGACTCCGCGCCGTACGTCGCCAAGGGTGTCGTCGTGCGGGACACCTTCGACTGGGGCGACGACGAGCAGGTGCGGCCCCGGCACCGGTGGACCGACACGGTCGTCTACGAGACCCACGTCAAGGGGTTCACGCAGCTGCACAACGAGGTGCCGGAGGAGATCCGGGGCAGCTACGCCGGGCTGACCACCAACGCCGCCGTGCACTACCTCAAGGACCTCGGGGTGACGACGGTCGAGCTGCTCCCGGTGCACCAGTTCACCTCCGAGCCGGACCTCACCCGGGCCGGGATGACCAACTACTGGGGCTACAACACCATCGGCTTCTTCGCGCCCCACAACGGCTACAGCTCCACCGGGGACCGCGGCCAGCAGGTCGACGAGTTCAAGGCCATGGTCAAGGCGCTGCACCGGGCCGGCCTCGAGGTGATCCTCGACGTGGTCTACAACCACACCGCCGAGGGCAGCCCGCTCGGCCCGACGCTGAGCTTCCGCGGTCTCGACGACATCGGCTACTACAAGCACGTCGACTGGGTGAACGACGGCGCGACGTACTTCGACGTCACCGGCTGCGGCAACACCGTCGACGCGGCGTACCCGCCGGCGCTGCGGCTGATCCTCGACTCGCTGCGCTACTGGGTCACCGAGATGCACGTCGACGGCTTCCGCTTCGACCTCACCCCGGCCCTGACCCGCACCGGGCACCGCGTGGACCTGGCGGGACACTTCATCACCACCATCGGGCAGGACCCGGTGCTGCGGCACGTGAAGCTGATCGCCGAGCCGTGGGACGCCAGCATGGACGGCTACCAGGTCGGCCGCTTCCCGCCGCCCTGGTGCGAGTGGAACGACCGCTACCGCGACTCGATGCGCGACTTCTGGCGGCTGGAGTCCGGCGGCATCCGCGAGGTGGCGACCCGGCTGTCGGGCTCCTCGGACCTGTACGCCGACGACGGGCGCTCGCCGTACGCCTCGGTCAACTTCGTCACCGCCCACGACGGCTTCACCCTGCGCGACCTGGTGTCCTACAACCACAAGCACAACGAGGCCAACGGCGAGCACAACCGCGACGGCACCGACAACAACCGGTCCTGGAACTGCGGGGTCGAGGGTGAGACCGACGACGCCGGGATCGTCGCCCTGCGCCGCAAGCAGGCCGCGAACCTGCTGGCGACGCTGTGCCTGTCGGCCGGCGTCCCGATGATCACCGCCGGCGACGAGCGCGGCCGCACCCAGCGCGGCAACAACAACGCCTACGTCCAGGACAACGAGACGTCCTGGATGGACTGGCGGCCCGACGACGCGTGGCTGGACATCTACGAGATCGCCAAGACCGCGCTCCGGCTCCGCCGTGAGCACCCGGCGCTGCGCCAGCGGCACCACCTCGAGGGCCGCCCCACGGTGCCGGGCGGACCGAAGGACCTCGCCTGGATCCACCCCGAGGGCCGGGAGATGACCGAGGCCGACTGGTACGACGACGCGCTGCACACCTTCGGCATGTTCGTCTCGGGCGCCCCGCTGCGCGCGCCGGGCCCGCGCGGCGAGCAGCTGGAGGACGCGTCGTTCCTGATGTGGTTCCACGCGCACGCCGACCCGGGCAAGGCCAAGCTGCCGGCGAACAAGTGGGTGCGCCGGGGCGAGGTCGTGCTCAGCACCGACAGCGGCCACCCGGTGGGCGAGACGCTGTCAGCGGGCGAGGTGATCGAGATCGAGCCCCGCTCGCTGATCGTGGTCCGTCAGACCTGACCCCGCCCGCACCCGGTCAGTGCTGGGGCAGCGTCACCATGCCCAGCTCGGCGGGCGACGCGAGGTGCGGGTTCTTCGGCAGCACCCGCACCGTGTAGCCGAACGGACCGGTCGTGTCGAGCTCGACGACACCCTCGAAGCGGTGGCGGCCGTCCTCGTAGGTCTCACCGAGGCCGAGCGACGCCACGGTCGTGTCGACCAGGTTGTCCTCGTGCTTGATGCGGCCGTGCACGACCTGCACGTCGACGTCGTCGGGCGAGAGGCTGCCGAGCGAGACGAACACGCGCACCTCGAGCGCCTCGCCGAGCTCCGGGGCGTCACCGACGCCGCTGGACTCGACGTGGTCGATCGCCACCTGGCTCCACCCGGCCCGGACGCGGTGCTTCCAGTCGGCCAGCTCCTGGGCACCGGCGTAGTCGCCGTTGAGCGTGCGCGAGCTGCGGGCCGCCGGGGCGTAGAGGCCGAGCACGTAGTCGCGGACCATCCGGTCGGCGAGCACCTTCGGGCCGAGCGACTTGAGCGTGTGCCGGACCATCTCGATCCAGCGGACCGGCACGCCCTCCTCGTCCTCGTCGTAGAACCGGGGGGCGACCTCGTTCTCGATCAGGTCGTAGAGCGCGTGCGCCTCGATGTCGTCGCGGTGGTCCGGGTCGTCGACGCCGTCGGCCGAGGGGATCGACCAGCCGTTGTTGCCGTCGTACCACTCGTCCCACCACCCGTCGAGGATGGAGAGGTTCAGGCCGCCGTTCAGGGCCGCCTTCATGCCCGAGGTGCCGCACGCCTCGTAGGGGCGCAGCGGGTTGTTCAGCCACACGTCGCAGCCGGGGTAGAGCGGCTGGGCCATCGCGATGTCGTAGTTCGGCAGGAACACGATGCGGTGCCGGACCTCAGGGTCGTCGGCGAAGCGCACCATCTCCTGGATCAGCTTCTTGCCGCCCTCGTCGGCCGGGTGCGACTTGCCTGCGATCACCAGCTGCACGGGGCGCTCCGGGTCGAGCAGCAGGCGCTTGAGGCGGGCGGGGTCGCGCAGCATCAGCGTGAGCCGCTTGTACGACGGGACGCGGCGGGCGAAGCCGATGGTCAAGACGTTCGGGTCGAGGCAGGAGTCGATCCACTTGAGCTCGGCCGCCGAGGCGCCGCGCTGCTGCCAGGACTTGCGCATCCGGGCCCGGGCGTCGTCGACGAGGCGCTGGCGCAGCACCCGCTTGGTGTCCCAGATCTCCTT
>DASSQL010000386.1:0-18980 GCA_035702525.1 Ornithinibacter sp.
GACGTGGTTACCGAGCTGCCCGCGGTGCTCCTCGGTGCGCACCGACACCGGTACCAGCGAGCGGATCGTGGTCTCCTCGACGTCCTCACCACGCTCCAGCAGGTACTCGCGGAACCCGCCGGCCACCGCCGCGAGCACCACGTCGTTCACCGAGCAGCCGGCGGCCGTCTTGACCCGCTTGACGTCGGCGAGCTCGGCCCGCGCCCACCCCCACCGCCGGTTCGGCCCGAGCGGGCCGTTGAGCACGCTGGTGCGCTCCACCGCGGTGCGGCCCACGCTGGCCAGCCCGTACGCCCGCACGGCTCCGGCCCGGGTGAGGGCGCCGGGTGAGCCGACTCCACGACGGGCGGTGCCAGCGAGGGCGCGCGCGGCGTCGACGGGCAGCCGGGCGAGCCCCGCCAGACCGGATGCCGTGAGCCCGAGTCGCGACGGTGGCGGGCTCGGGCGCCACACGGCGGGCGCGGGGCGGTATGCGACCGGGTCGCTGTCGAGGATCACCTCCATCAGCTCGTTGCCCGCGAGGCCGTCGATCATCGCGTGGTGGGTCTTGGTGAACAGCGCCCAGCGGCCACCCTCGAGCCCTTCGACCAGCCAGAGCTCCCACAGCGGCCGGTCGAGGTCCAGGCGCTGGGACAGCACGCGCCCGAAGAGCGTGCGCAGCTCGTCGCCACCGCCGGGAGCGGGAATCGCGGTGTGCCGCAGGTGGTAGGCCAGCAGGAAGTGGGGGTCGTCGACCCACACCGGGCGGGCGAGGTCGAGCGGCATCCGCTGCACTCGCTGGCGGTGCCGGGGCAACCCGTCGAGGCACGACTGGACGTGCGCGGCGAGCTCGTCGTACGTCGGCGTGGGGCCCTCGAAGATCAGCAGCGAGCCGACGTGCATCTGCTGGCGGTCGTTCTCGAGCTGGAGGAACCCGGCGTCGAGCGAGCTGAGCCGCTGCACGGTCACCGGCGCTGCCTGACGGTGGTCTTGGCCCGGGAGGCGACGTCGGCGACGTCGGGGTGCTCGGCCAGCCAGCCGAGCACGGCGTCGATGGTCCACTGGGGCGCCTCGAGCTGGGGGACGTGACCCACGCCGTGCGCGACCTCGAACTGCCAGTGGGGGTTCGCGGCGGCAGCGACCCGCGCGGAGGCGATGTTGATGAGCCGGTCCTGGTCCCCGTGCAGCAGCAGCACCGGCACGTCGATGTCCTGCAGCATGGCGGCGTAGCGCTTCCGGTCGGCGAGCACCCACAGCAGCGACTGGGCCGCCGTCAGCATCTCGGAGTCGACGTCGGGGTACTCGAGGCGCTGCCCTGCCAGCTCGGTGTGCATCGCGACGATCTCCGGGGGGATCCGGTCGGGGTCGGCGCAGCACAGCTCCATCAGCTCGCGGGCCGCCTTGACCGCCGACTCCTCGTCGCGAGGCCGGCGCGCCACCCGGCGCCCGACGACCGGCACCATGAAGGCCGCGAACGTCGCGAAGACCCTGGGGTCGGGGCGGGCCCGCAGCGCGGGTGGCAGGGCCGGGTCGACCAGCACCAGCCCGGCGACGGTCTCGGCGCGGCGCGCGGCCTGGCGGATCGAGATGAGCCCGCCCATCGAGTTGCCGATCAGGATCGCGGGGGTTCCGGCCACCTCGACGAGGAAGCGGTGCAGCAGGCGGTTGTTCGCCTGGACCGACGTCGACCTCGAGCCGCCCAGGGTGTGCCCGAACCCGGCCAGGTCGATGGCCACCACCCGGCAGGTCTGCGCCAGGGTGGGCGCGACCGCGGCCCAGTTGACCGCCGAGCCGCCGAGGCCGTGCACGCAGACGACCAGTGGCCCGTCGGCGGGGCCACCGAAGTCGAGGTAGTGCACCGGACCGTCGAGATCGGCCCAGCGCGACTCGGGGCGCGGGGTGCGCCGGTCGGGTGCGGGCTCCACGCTTCGGACTCTAGGCCCGGGAGAGCCGCCACACCGTGGTGGCGTGGTACTCCTCACCCGGGCGCAGCACCGTCGAGGGGAAGGCCGGCTGGTTCGGGGCGTCGGGGTGGCCCTGGCACTCCAGGGCGATGCCGCCGCGCAGTCCGAGCGGCGCACCCGCCCGGTCGAGCAGCGTGCCGTCGAGCTTGTTGCCGGTGTAGACCTGCACCGACGACTGGGTGGTGGAGACCTCCAGCGAGCGCCCCGTCGCCGGGTGCTCGAGCAGCGCTGCCACGCGCAGCCCGTCGCCCGGCAGCACGAAGGCGTGGTCGATGCCGTCGGCCTGGCGCACCTGGGGGTGCGGCGAGCGCACCCGGCCGCCCAGCTCGGCTCCGGACCGGAAGTCGAACGGGGTGTCCTGCACCGGTTCCGCCCACCCGAGGGGGATGGATGCCGGGTCGACGGGAAGGTACGCGTCGGCGGCCACGGTGAGCCGGTGCTCGTCGATCGAGCCGCTCCCGGCCAGGTTGACGTACGCGTGGTTGGTCAGGCTGACGACGGTCGGCGCGTCGGTGGTCGCCCGGTGCTCGATCGTCACGGCGTCGTCCGTGACGGAGTAGCGGCACCGGGCCGTCACCCGGCCGGGGAACCCCTGGTCACCGTCGGGGCTGACCAGCTCGAGCTCGAGCGAGGCCTCGTCGCCGGCGACCACCGACCAGCGACGGGCGTGGAAGCCCTCGGGGCCGCCGTGCAGGCAGGTCGTGCCCTCGTTGGCCGCCAGGGCGTGCGCCGTGCCGTCGAGGGTGAAGCGAGCCCCGGCGATCCGGTTCGCGTACCGGCCGACCGTGGCACCGAGGTACGGGTTGTCGGCCGACGCGTAGTCGGCGGCCGACCGCAGGCCGAGCACGACGTCGGCGAAACCGCCGCCCTGCACCGGCATCCGCAACCGGGCGACGGTGGCGCCGAGGTCGAGCACGGTGAGCCGCAGACCGTCCGGCGAGGCGCTCAGGGTGTGTGCGGTGACGACCGAGCCGTCGGCGAGGGTGCCGAAGGGTGAGGTGACCTGCATCGTGACATCTCCTCGCGGCGCCGGGACGAAACACCTCCATGTTATCGCTAACATCATCGCGGGCCGGGGAGGTGGCCCCGGCCCGCGACCGGCGGAGCCCTGACCTGCACCACTCCCGCCGTCGAAGAGGACCACGTGTCGCACCGCGCTCCGGCACTAGGATCGGCGACATGACAGCCGGCTCGGGTGCGCCGACGATGGCCGACGTCGCCCAGCGTGCCGGTGTCTCGCACCAGACCGTCTCGCGGGTGCTGAACGACGCCTCCGCCGTGCGGCCGGAGACGCGAGAAGCGGTGCTGCGAGCCATTGCCGAGCTCGGCTACCGGCGCAACCAGGCCGCGCGGGCCCTGGTCACCCGGCGCAGCGGCCTGATCGGCGTCATCGTCGACGAGCTGCGCCTCTACGGTCCGGCGAGCACGGTCTCCAGCGTGGCGCAGGCAGCCCGGGAGGCCGGCTACGGCATCACCCTCGACCTGCTCTGGCACGTCACCGGCTCCAGTGTCGCGGCGGCCCTCGAGCACCAGCTGAGCCAGGCCGTCGAGGCCGTGGTCCTCGTCGCGGCCCACGGCGAGATGCCGAGGGCCGGGGTGCTCAGCGGCCTGTCGGTGCCCGTCATCGCCCTCGACGGCTTCCTCGGCGACGACACCCCGACGGCGGGGGTCGACCAGCGCGCCGGTGGGGTGATGGCGACCAGGCACCTCCTCGAGCTCGGTCACCGCCGGCTCGCGCACATCCGTGGGCCGGAGTCGTGGCCCCAGGCCAACGCCCGTCTCGCCGGGTTCACCGAAGCCCTCGCCCAGGCCGGGCTGCCGCTGGGTCCGGTCATCACCGGTGACTGGTCCCCGCGAGCCGGGTACGAGGCCTGCCTGCGCATCCTCGACGAGTTCCCCTCCACGACAGCGCTGTTCGTAGCAAACGACCAGATGGCCATGGGTGCGCTGCGAGCCCTCGCCGAGGCCGGGAAGCGCGTTCCCGAAGACGTCTCGGTGGTCGGCTTCGACGACATCCCCGAGGCCGCGTTCTCGCAGCCGCCGCTCACGACGATCCGGCAGGACTTCGCCGCGCTGGGTCGCGAGGCCGTGCGCCTCGTCGTCGGGGCGATCGGCGGGGAGGAGCAGCCGTCGACCCTCGTGCCACCGCGCCTGGTGGCCCGGAGCTCGACCGCCCGCCCGCCGTCCGGCCACCAGCGCTGAGCGGACTCTCAGGTAACGAATTGGCAACCGACTTGCGCCGACCCCCATGTGAGCGTTAACAATGTGAGCGCTCACATCACCGTCGGCGTCGACGGTGGGCGAAGGCGAAGGAGCCTGGCAGATGGTCCGCGACGACGATCGCTACGTCATCGGCGTCGACTACGGCACCCTGTCCGGTCGTGCCCTGGTCGTCCGGGTGAGCGACGGAGCCGAGCTCGGCTCCGCGGTCCTGGAGTACCCCCACGGTGTCGTCGACTCCGTGATGCCGGGCTCGGGCCGCCGGCTGCCGCCGGACTGGGCCCTGCAGGTGCCCTCCGACTACGTCGAGGTGCTGCGCACCGCCGTTCCCGCCGCCGTCGAGGCCGCGGGCATCGACCCGGCCGACGTCATCGGCATCGCCACCGACTTCACCGCCTGCACGATGGTGCCCACCCTCGCCGACGGAACCCCGTTGTGCGACACCGACGAGCTGCGCGACGAGCCGCACGCCTACGTCAAGCTGTGGAAGCACCACGCCGCCCAGGGGCAGGCCGACCGCATCACCGAGCTGGCCCGCGAGCGCGGCGAGACGTGGCTGGCGCGGTACGGCGGGGTCATCTCGTCGGAGTGGGAGTTCGCCAAGGGCCTGCAGCTGCTCGAGGAGGCGCCCGCGGTCTACGCGGCGATGGAGCACTGGGTCGAGGCCGCCGACTGGATCGTCTGGCAGCTCACCGACGTCTACGTGCGCAACGCCTGCACCGCCGGCTACAAGGGCATCCGACAGGACGGCGCCTACCCGTCGCGTGAGTACCTCGCCGCCCTCAACCCGGGCTTCGAGCTCTTCGTCGAGGACAAGGTCGAGCACCGGATCGGCGAGCTCGGCGCCGTCGCGGGCCACCTCAGCGCCCGCGCCGCGGCCTGGACCGGCCTGACCGAGGGCATCCCGGTCGCCGTGGGCAACGTCGACGCGCACGTCTCGGCCCCCGCCGCGGATGCCGTCGCACCCGGCCAGATGGTCGCGATCATGGGCACGTCCACGTGCCACGTCATGAGCTCGGACGTGCTGGCCGAGGTGCCGGGCATGTGCGGGGTCGTCGACGGCGGCATCGTCACGGGCCTGTACGGCTACGAGGCCGGCCAGTCCGGTGTCGGCGACATCTTCGGCTGGTTCGTCGCGAACCAGGTGCCCAAGGCGTACGAGAAGGCCGCCCGGGTGGCCGGAGTCGGCGTCCACGAGCACCTCACCGCCCTGGCCGCCGAGCAGCCGATCGGGGCCCACGGCCTGGTCGCGCTCGACTGGTGGAGCGGCAACCGATCGGTGCTCGTCGACCACGACCTGTCCGGGCTGCTCGTCGGCCTCACCCTGACCACCCGGCCGGAGGACGTCTACCGCGCGCTGCTGGAGTCGACGGCGTTCGGGGCGCGGGTCATCGTCGAGACGTTCGCGGCGTCCGGCGTCCCGGTGACCGAGTTCATCGTGACCGGCGGGCTGCAGAAGAACGCCCTGCTCATGCAGATCTACGCCGACGTGCTCGACATGCCGCTGTCGGTCGTCACGTCGACCCAGGGTCCCGCCCTCGGCTCGGCGCTGCACGCGGCAGTCGCTGCCGGCGCCTACCCCGACGTGCCGACCGCCGCCAGGGCGATGGGCCACCGCCAGCAGGCGGCCTTCACCCCCATCGCCGAGAACGTCGCGGCCTACGACCGGTTGTACGCGGTCTACCGCGAGCTGCACGACCACTTCGGCCGGGGTGCCAGCGGGGCCATGCGCACCCTGAAGTCGATCCGTCGGGAGGCCCACGCATGACCGGAACGACCCCCCTCTCAGATGCCGTGCGCGGCACGGTCGAACGGCTGCGCGCCGAGGTGGCCGACCTGCACGCCGAGCTCGTGCGCTACGGCCTGGTCATCTGGACCGCCGGCAACGTCAGCGCCCGGGTGCCCGGTCGCGACCTCATGGTCATCAAGCCCTCGGGTGTGTCGTACGACGACCTCGACGCCGACGCCATCGTCGTGACCGACCTGTTCGGCGACCTCGTCGAGGGCGACCGCGCCCCGTCCTCGGACACCGCCGCGCACGCCTACGTCTACCGGCACATGCCCCACGTCGGAGGTGTCGTGCACACCCACTCGACGTACGCGACGGCCTGGGCTGCCCGTCGCGAGCCGATCCCCTGCGTCCTCACGATGATCGCCGACGAGTTCGGCGGGGCGATCCCGGTCGGGCCGTTCGCCCTGATCGGCGACGACTCGATCGGGCACGGCATCGTCGAGACGCTGCAGGGCTCGCGCAGCCGCGCGGTGCTCATGGCCGGGCACGGCCCCTTCACCGTCGGCCGCGACGCCCGCGACGCCGTCAAGGCCGCCGTGATGCTCGAGGACGTCGCCCGCACCGTGCACGTCAGCCGCCAGCTCGGCGAGCCCACCCCCCTGGCCCAGGACGAGGTCGACGCCCTGTTCGACCGGTACCAGAACGTCTACGGACAACAAGGAGACACCCAGTGACCGACCGACAGATCTGGTTCCTCACCGGCAGCCAGGGCCTCTACGGCGACGACGTGCTCGCCCAGGTCGCGGCGCAGTCGAAGACGGTCTCCGACACCCTGGCCGGCCACGACGGCATCGTCGCGGAGATCGTCGCCAAGCCGGTGCTCACCGACGCGGCCGCCATGCGCCGGATGATGCTCGACGCCACCTCCGACGACCGCGTCGTCGGCGTCATCGCGTGGATGCACACGTTCTCGCCCGCCAAGATGTGGATCGGGGCGCTCGACGCGCTGCGCAAGCCGCTGCTGCACCTGCACACCCAGGCCGACCGCGACCTGCCCTGGTCGACCATCGACATGGACTTCATGAACCTCAACCAGGCCGCCCACGGCGACCGGGAGTTCGGGTTCATCCAGACCCGGATGCGCCAGCCACGGCTCACCGTGGCCGGCCACGTGTCCGACCCGGTCGTGCTCCAGCGGGTGGCCGAGTGGTCGCGCGCCGCCACGGCCGCCGCCGCCCTGCGCACCATGCGGGTCGTCCGCTTCGGCGACAACATGCGCGACGTCGCCGTCACCGAGGGCGACAAGGTCGAGGCCGAGATCCGGCTCGGCGTCTCGGTGAACACCTACGGTGTCAACGACCTGGTCGCCGTCGTCGACGAGGTCGCCGACACCACCGTCGACGCGCTCGTCGCCGAGTACGAGGACACGTACGACGTGGCGGCCGAGCTGCGCCGCGGCGGCGACCGCCACGAGTCGCTGCGCTACGGCGCCCGCATCGAGGCCGGCCTGCGCCAGTTCCTCGAGACCGGTGGCTACACGGCGTTCACCTCGAACTTCGAGGACCTCGGCGGGCTGCGCCAGCTTCCCGGCCTGGGCGTGCAGCGCCTGATGGCCGACGGCTACGGCTTCGGCGGCGAGGGCGACTGGAAGACCTCGGTGCTCGTGCGCACGCTCAAGGTGATGGCGCAGGGGCTGCCCGGCGGCACGTCGTTCATGGAGGACTACACCTACGACCTCGACCCCGGCAACGAGCTGGTGCTGGGGGCGCACATGCTCGAGGTCTGCCCGACCCTGAGCACCGCCCCGGCCCGGGTCGAGATCCACCCCCTCGGCATCGGCGGTCGCGAGGACCCGGTGCGCCTGGTGTTCGACGCCGACCCCGGCGAGGCCGTGGTGCTCGGGATGAGCGACCTCGGCGACCGGTTCCGGCTGGTCGCGAACGAGGTCACCGTGGTGCCGGCGCCGCAGGCCATGCCGAAGCTGCCGGTCGGCCGCGCGGTCTGGCGCCCCAAGCCCGACTTCTCGACCTCGACCGAGGGCTGGCTGCTCGCCGGCGGCCCGCACCACACGGTGATGTCGACCGCCCTGACGAGCACCCACCTGGACCACCTCGCGGAGATCCTCGGCCTCGAGCTCGCGCTCATCGGCGAGGGCACGACCACGCGGTCGTTCCGCCAGGAGCTGCGCTGGAACAGCGCCTACCACCGACTTGCCGGAGGTCTCTGACCCCCGACAGCAGCACCCCGACAGCGACAACAGAGCCGCTCGAGGGAAAGGACGGACCGGCGCCCGCCGGCCTCGACAACGAAAAGGAGTACCACCACGATGCGCAAGATCCTTGCGGTGGCCGCCATTGCGGCACTGGCCCTCACGGGCTGCGGGCGCGCGGACGACACGACGACCGGGGCCAGCGGCTCCGCGTCGGCCTCGGTCAACCCCGCCGACATCACCGTCGGCGTCGCGATGCCCACCAAGACCTCCGAGCGGTGGATCAAGGACGGTGACTACATGAAGCAGCAGCTCGAGGCTGCCGGCTACAAGGTCAACCTCCAGTACGCCAACGACGACATCCCCACCCAGGTCACCCAGCTGCAGGACATGATCACCAAGAAGAACGACGTCCTCGTGGTCGCCTCGATCGACGGCACCGCCCTCAAGGGTGCCCTCGCCGACGCGAAGGCCGACGGCATCCCCGTCATCGCCTACGACCGCCTCCTGCGCGACACCGACGCGGTGCAGTACTACACCACCTTCGACAACCTGAAGGTCGGCAAGCAGCAGGCCGAGTCGCTCCTCGCGGGCCTCGAGGCCTCGGGTGCGCCGAAGCCGTGGAACGTCGAGCTGTTCGCCGGGTCCCCCGACGACAACAACGCGACCTTCTTCTACAACGGGGCCATGGAGGTCCTGCAGCCGAAGATCGACGACGGCACCATCAAGATCCAGTCCGGCGAGACCGACTTCAAGACCGTCGCCACCCTCCGCTGGGACGCCGCCGTCGCCAAGAAGCGCATGGAGAACCTGCTCACCAAGTCGTACTCCGACAAGGACGTCAACGGCGTGCTCGCGCCCTACGACGGTCTCTCCCGCGGCATCATCGCGGCCCTCAAGGGCTCCGGCTACGGCAGCGGCGAGAAGAAGCTCCCGGTCGTGACCGGCCAGGACGCCGAGCTCGAGTCGGTCAAGTCGATCCTCGCGGGTGAGCAGTACTCCTCGATCTTCAAGAACACCCAGGACCTCGCCAAGTCCACCGTGTCCATGATCCAGGAGATCCTCGACAAGAAGACCGTCACCGTCAACGACACCACGTCCTACGACAACGGTGTGAAGGTCGTCCCGACGCAGCTGCTCGACCCGGTCGCCGTCGACAAGTCGAACATCGAGCAGGTCCTGCTCGACGCGAAGTACTACACCGCGGACCAGCTGAAGAGCTGACCCTCGTACCCCGGGGCGGCGGCTCGGCTCCACCGCTTGCCGCCGCCCCGGCCCCACGGGGCACCGCCCCGACGACCCGGCATCCGCTCGATCCAGGAGGACCGACATCGTGACCGACACCATCTTGGCGATGCGCGACATCACCAAGGAGTTCCCGGGGGTCCGGGCGCTGTCCGACGTGAACTTCGACGTGCAGCGCGGCGAGATCCACAGCATCTGCGGCGAGAACGGCGCGGGGAAGTCCACCCTGATGAAGGTGCTCTCCGGGGTGCACCCGCACGGCACCTACGACGGCCAGATCTTCTACGAGGGCCAGGAGGTCGAGTTCGCCAGCATCCGCGACTCCGAGCACGCCGGCATCGTGATCATCCACCAGGAGCTCGCCCTCATCCCGCTGCTGTCGATCACCGAGAACCTCTTCCTCGGCAACGAGGACGCCAAGCGCGGCGTCATCGACTGGCTCGACGCCCGCAAGCGCGCCGTCGAGCTGCTCGACCGCGTCGGCCTCCACGAGGACCCCGACACGATCATCCGCGACATCGGCATCGGCAAGCAGCAGCTCGTCGAGATCGCCAAGGCGCTGGCGAAGGACGTCAAGCTGCTCATCCTCGACGAGCCCACCGCGGCGCTGAACGAGGGCGACAGCCAGAACCTGCTCAGGCTGCTGGGTGGCCTGCGCGACCGCGGCATCACCTGCATCATGATCAGCCACAAGCTCAACGAGATCGAGCAGATCTCGGACGCCATCACGATCATCCGCGACGGCCGCACCATCGAGACCCTCCAGGTCAGCGACGGTGGCGTCGACGAGGACCGGATCATCCGCGGCATGGTCGGCCGCGACCTCGACCACCGCTACCCGCCGCACGAGTCCCACCCCGGCGAGGTGCTGCTCGAGATCCGCGACTGGACCGTCACCCACCCCGCCGACCCCAATCGCGTGGTCGTCGACCGAGCCAACCTCACGGTGCGCCGGGGCGAGATCGTCGGGCTCGCGGGGCTGATGGGTGCCGGTCGCACCGAGCTGGCGCGCAGCGTCTTCGGCCAGTCGTACGGCACCAAGCGCAGCGGCACCCTGCTCAAGGACGGCAAGGAGATCACCGCGAAGAGCGTGGGCGCGGCCATCGCGGCCGGGCTCGCCTACGTCACCGAGGACCGCAAGGCGCTAGGCCTGAACCTGCTCGACTCGATCAAGGTGTCGGTCACCTCGGCCGGCCTGAAGAAGATCCGCAGGCGGGGTGCCGTCGACGAGAACCTCGAGGTGCTCGCGGCCGAGAAGTTCCGCACGTCGCTCAACATCAAGACACCCGACGTCGAGGAGGGTGTCTCGCGCCTGTCCGGCGGCAACCAGCAGAAGGTCGTCCTCGCGAAGTGGATGTTCACCGAGCCGGACGTCCTCATCCTCGACGAGCCGACCCGCGGCATCGACGTCGGGGCCAAGTACGAGATCTACGAGATCATCAACCAGCTGGCCGACTCCGGCCGCGGCGTGCTCGTGATCTCCTCCGAGCTGCCCGAGCTGCTCGGCATCTGCGACCGCATCTACACCCTGAGCGCCGGCGTCATCACGGCCGACGTGCCGCGTGAGCAGGCGGACCAGGAACTGCTCATGCGCTACATGACCCAGAGAAAGGCAGGCTGACCCATGGCCCACGACGTCACCACCCGCGACGCCGCGACGAAGGACGGCCACCGGTCGCTCGGCGCCGAGATCCGCAAGAGCCTCGGGGGGAACATCCGCCAGTACGGCATGCTCATCGCCCTGCTGCTGCTCGTCGCGATGTTCTACTTCCTCACCGACGGACTCTTCCTCGAGCCGCGCAACGTCACCTCGCTGCTCGTGCAGAACGGCTACATCCTGATCCTGGCGATCGGCATGGTGATGGTGATCATCGCCGGGCACATCGACCTGTCGGTCGGCTCGGTGAGCGCCTTCGTCGGTGCGACCTGCGCCCTGGCCATGGACCACTGGGGCCTGCCCTGGCCGATGGCGATCCTCCTCGGCCTGGCCCTCGGCATCCTCGTCGGCATGTGGCAGGGCTACTGGGTGGCCTACATCGGCATCCCGGCCTTCATCGTCACCCTGGCCGGCATGCTCCTGTTCCGCGGCCTGGACCTGATGATCCTCGACGCCCAGTCGATCCCGGTGCCCGAGGCCTTCCAGAAGATCGCCAACGGCTACCTGCCCGAGATGGGGCCGAACACCGGGTACCACAACCCGACCCTCGTGCTCACGCTGCTCGGCATCGCCTTCCTCACCTACTTCGAGCTGAAGAACCGCTCCGAGCGCAAGAGGTACGAGATGAGCGTGCCGCCGGTCGCCGTGGTCGTCATCAAGCTGGTCATCTCCGGCGGACTCCTCCTCGCCACCGGCATGCTGCTCGCCTCCTACAAGGGCCTTCCGGTGGTCGGCCTGATCCTCTTCGGCCTCGTCATCATCTACACCTTCATCACCCAGCGCACGGTGATCGGCCGCTACATCTACTCCGTCGGTGGCAACCGCAACGCCGCGGGCCTGTCCGGTGTGAACACCAAGAAGATCGACTTCCTGGTCATGGTCAACATGGGCCTGCTGGCGGGCGTCGCGGGCATGGTCTTCACCGCCTACCTCAACGCCTCCAACCCCAAGGACGGCGTCGGGTTCGAGCTCGACGCCATCGCCGCGGTGTTCATCGGTGGCGCGGCCGTCGCCGGCGGTGTCGGCACGGTGACCGGTGCCATGATCGGTGGCCTCGTCATGGGTGTGCTCAACCTGGGCCTGGCCAACATGAGCGTCGACAGCAACTGGATCCAGGTCATCAAGGGCCTGGTGCTCCTCGGCGCCGTCGCGTTCGACGTGCTGTCGAAGAAGACCGGCGGTCGCCGCTCGTTCGTGTCGATGGTGATGGACGCGATCACCGGGAAGCGGGGTAAGGACGGCACCCTCGCCAACCCCGGGGCCGCGCCGGGACTCAACCCGGATGCCGAGGGGCTCGGTGCCGAGCGGACCGGCTCGTCGGTCCAGGACGTCGACGCGGCCGCGCATGCCATCCACGTGGACGAGGTGGTCCCGGAGGAACCGGTCAGGCGCAGCTAGCCGGCACTCCCGCTCCACCCCGACGCCCCACGGTGGCCCTGCAGCCGTGGGGCGTCGGGTGTCGTCGACCCAGGAACGTGGGTGAAGGCCGACGCCGGGCCGATGGTGCTCGCCCACGTTCGGGTCCGGGGAACACCTTGGGACGCAGCGGGGTTGGGACCCCCATGACACCCACCGCTGACGCCACCATCGCCGCCCTGCGCTCCACCCACGACGAGCTGGCCGCGGTGGTGCGCGGCCTCGACGACGAGCAGCTGCTCGCGCCCTCCGGTGCCGCCGAGTGGCCCGTGGCCCAGGTGCTCTCGCACCTCGGCAGCGGCGCCGAGATTGGCCTGGCCACGCTCCGTGCCGCGACCGGTGCGGGCGAGACGCCAGGCGACGGCTTCAACCAGTCGGTCTGGGACCGCTGGAACGCGATGTCGCCGCGAGAGCAGGCCGAGGCCTTCGTCGAGTCCGACGAGGCACTCGTCGCCGAGTACGAGGCGCTGACGACCGAGCAGCGCGCCGACCTGCAGGTGCAGCTCGGCTTCCTCCCCAGGCCGCTTCCGCTGGCCGCGCTGGCCGGGATGCGCCTCAACGAGGCCGCCCAGCACTCGTGGGACGCCCGGGTCGCCCTCGACGACGGCGCCGCCATCGCCGACGACACGGCATCCCTCGTCGTCGAGCACTACGCCGCCGGGCTCGGCTTCCTGCTCGGCTTCATCGGCAAGGCCGATGCCGTGAGCGAGCCGGCGCTCGTCAGGCTCGGTGACCTGGGCCTCTCGCTCTCGGTCACCGACACCGTCGCCCTCGCGCCCACCGACGGCGTGCACCCCACCGCAACCTTCACCGGGTCGCCGGATGCCGTGGCGCGCCTGCTCAGCGGTCGGCTCACCCCGCGCTGGACCCCCGCTGCGGTCTCGGTGACGGGCAACGTCGACCTCGACGACCTGCGCCGGGTGTTCCCGGGATACTGAGGCGGTCCGGCGCGGCCGGGCCCGCCGCCCAGGAGGTGCGATGCTCACCCACCACCGCGTCGACGGCTGGCGCGTGCGCGCCACGGCCGGGCCGGTGCCGCCCCACCTCGACGGGCTCGAGGTGCCGGCGACCGTACCGGGCACGGTGCACACCGACCTGCTCGACGCCGGGCTGGTCGTCGACCCGTACGTCGACGACGGCGAGGTGGTGCTCGCCTGGATGAGGCGCACGCACTGGCGCTACGGCACGGAGGTCGCCCTGCCGGCGCCGGCGGACGACGAGCGGGTCGACCTCGTGCTGGCGGGGGTCGACACGGTGGCGACCGTCGCGCTCGACGGGGTCGTGGTGGCGCGCCCGGCGAACATGCACCGCTCCCACCGGGTCGACGTCCGCGCGGCCGCCGAACGGGCGGGCGGGGCGCCGGTGCCGCTGACCGTCGACCTCGCGTCGGCCCTCGAGCACGCCGAGGCCGAGCAGGCCCGGATCGGCTTCCGGCCGGGCGCCTACCCGCAGCCGCTGAACATGGTGCGCAAGATGGCCTGCAGCTTCGGGTGGGACTGGGGGCCCGACCTGCAGACCGCCGGCCTCTGGCAGCCCGTGACGGTCGAGCGCTGGCAGGTGGCCCGGATCGCCTCGGTGCGACCGCTGGTCACGGTGTCGGGCGACCACTCGACCGCCGTGGTCGCGGTGCACGTCGACCTCGAGTGGTCCGGGATCGGTTCTCCGGCCGGCGATCTCACAGTGAAGGTGCGACTGGGCGAGCGCGAGGTGAGGGGGCGGGCCGCGGCCGGCGCGTCCGTCGCACTGGTCGAGGTCACCGTGGCCCAGCCGGCCCTGTGGTGGCCGCGGGGGTACGGTGAGGCCACCCTGCACGAGCTCGAGGTGACGCTGCTCGACGACGACGACGGCACGCCGCTCGACACCTGGGTGCGCCGCATCGGCCTGCGCAGCGTCGTCGTCGACACGACCCCCGACGAGCACGGCACGCCGTTCACGTTCGTCGTGAACGGGCGGCCGCTCTTCGTCAAGGGCGCCAACTGGATCCCCGACGACCACCTGCTCACCCGGGTCACCCGCGCCCGGCTCGCCCGCCGCGTCGACCAGGCGGTCGGTGCCGGGCTGAACCTGCTGCGGGTGTGGGGCGGCGGCACCTACGAGAGCGAGCACTTCTACGAGCTGTGCGACGAGGCCGGACTCATGGTGTGGCAGGACTTCCTGCTCGCGTGCGCCGCCTACCCCGAGGAGGAGCCGCACCGCAGCGAGCTCGAGGCCGAGGTCCGCGAGCAGGTGACCCGACTCAGCTGCCACCCGTCGCTCGTGCTGTGGAACGGCGGCAACGAGAACCTCTGGGGCTTCGTCGACTGGGGCTGGCAGGAGCAGCTCGAGGGCCGCACCTGGGGGTGGGCGTACTACTCCGAGGTGTTCCCGCGGGTGGTCGCCGAGCTCGACCCCACCCGCCCCTATGCCGAGGGCTCGCCCTGCTCGCCGGGTCACGCGCTCACCGAGGTGCACCCCAACGACCCGGACCACGGCACCCACCACGAGTGGGAGGTGTGGAACCGCGTCGACTACTCGGCCTATCGCGACGCGGTGCCGCGGTTCTGCTCGGAGTTCGGCTTCCAGGGGCCGCCGACCTGGGCCACCCTGCAGCGCGCGGTCCGCGACGGCGACGGTGCGGTCGCGACGAAGGACCACCCGACCTTCCTGCTGCACCAGAAGGCCGACGACGGCAACGCCAAGCTCGACCGCGGCCTCGGGCCCCACCTCGGCGTGCCCGACGACTTCACCGACTGGCACTGGGCCACCCAGCTCAACCAGGCCCGTGCGGTGACCCACGCGCTCACCCACTACCGGTCGTGGTGGCCCAGGACGGCCGGCGCGATCGTCTGGCAGCTCAACGACTGCTGGCCGGTGACGTCGTGGGCCGCGGTCGACGGTGACGGGCGGGTCAAGCCGCTGTGGTGGGCGCTGCGAGCGGCGTTCGCCGACCGGCTGCTCACCGTGCAGCCCCGGCCCGGGCCGACCGGCGACCCGGAGCCGGTCGTGGCCGTCGTCAACGACACCGACCACCCCTGGGCCGGAACGCTCTTCGTGCGGCGCGAACGGCTCGACGGCACGGTGCTCGCCTCGGATGCCGTCGACGTCGCGGTCGCGCCCCGGTCGGTGCACCTCGCGGTGCTGGCGCACGACGTCCGCGTGCCCGGCGACGCGGCATCCGAGACGCTGGTCGTGGACCTCGGTGGTGAGCGTGCGGTGCACACCTGGGTCGAGGACGTCGACCTCGACCTCGACCCGGCACCGCTCGAGGTGGTGGTGGCCGCCGAGCCCGGCGGCTACCGGGTCGACGTCACGGCGCGCAGCCTCGCGAAGGACGTCACCCTCCTCGTCGACCGGATCGACCCGGATGCCGTCGTCGACGCCGCGCTCGTGACCCTGCCGGCGGGCGCGACCGCCACCTTCCACGTGCGGACCACCGTGGTCGGGGCCGAGGGTCGGCTCTCGGGCCCGCCGGTGCTGCGCAGCGCCAACGACGTGGTGGTGCGTCGGGAGTCGGGTCTACGGTCGGGAGCGTGACCAGCCCCGGTGAACCGAAGACCTACCAGCGACCCCGCTTCCACCACGCCCTGAACGTGGTGACGACCGGGCTCACCCGAGCCGGCCTCATCCCGCGGTCCTACGTGCTGACCACGGTCGGCCGCAGGAGCGGGCAGGCGCGGCGCAACCCGGTGACGGTGGTCGAGCTCGACGGGACGCGGTGGCTCGTGGCGCCCTACGGTGTCGTGCCGTGGGTGCTCAACGCCCGCGCCGCCGGCGAGGTGCGGCTGACCCGCCGGTTCTCGACGACGCGCTACGCGGTGCGCGAGGTCGGCCCGGACGAGGCCGGGCCCGTGCTCAAGGAGTACGTCACCGTCGCCAGCGTGCCGCGGCCCTACTTCGTCTCCACGGTCGACGACCCACCGGAGGCGTTCGCCCGCGAGGCGGCCGGCCACCCGGTGATGGAGCTCGTGCCGGTCGACGGGTAGGCGCCGCCCGGCGGGTGGGGCGGCGCCTACCCGGGCACGACCACGACCTTGCCGAGGGCGCGCCCCTCTCCGACGTGCGCCAGCGCCTCGGGCACCTGGGCCAGCGTGAAGGTGCGGTCGACGACGATCCTGACCTCGCCCGTCGCGCACCGCTGCGCGAGCGGGCCGAAGTGCGCCGGGCCGGGCTTCACGGCGAGGACGCCGATCCGGCGGCCACTCAGCCGCCCGAGCACCGCACCCGTGACGAGGACGTTCAGCACCGTGCGGGCGGGGCCGCCCACGCACCGGTACCGGCCCCCGGGAGCCAGGGCCCGTCGGTAGTCGCGAACCGACCGGTGCGCGACGAGGTCGAGCACGAGGTCGTAGGGCTGCTGGCGGGTGAAGTCGTCGCGGCGGTAGTCGAGCACCTCGTCGGCCCCGAGGGCGAGCATGTGGTCGAGCTTGCCGGCGTTGTCGACACCGGTCACGTGCGCGCCGGCCTGCTTGGCGACCTGGATGGCGAACATGCCGGTGCCGCCGCCGCCACCGTTCACGAGCACCCGCGTGCCGGGCCCGGCGCCGGCGGTCCCCTGCAGCGCGATCGCGCCCGCCTGGGGGATCGTCGACGCCTCGGCGAAGCCGAGCGCCGCCGGCTTGGCCGCCAGCACCGATGCCGGGGCCACGGCGTACTCGGCGAAACCACCCTTGAGCCCCAGGTTGTCGCCGTAGACCTCGTCCCCGGGGCGGAAGGTCGTCACCTCGGAGCCGACGGCGACGACCCGGCCGGCGATGTCGGAGCCGAGCACCCGCCGGGCGGGGTACCGCAGGCCGCCGAGGCGTGCGTAGGCGGGGGAGCCGACCAGGCCCTCCCAGTCGGAGAGGTTCACCGAGGTCGCGAGCACCTCGACGAGCACCTGGTCGCGTTTCGGCGCCGGCCGGTCGACGTGCTCCAGGCGGAGCACGTCGGGCGGGCCGTAGCGGTCGTACACGACGGCCCTCACGGGGTCCACCCTCCGGGCGTGCGGTGACGGTCGCGGTCCATCCCGGTCACGGTACTCACGCAGGCGCCCACCGGACCCACCGTCATCCGGTATGGGTGACGCGAGGTGGGTGGTGCGGGTAGAACAGTGGTGCCCCGGCACCCGGACACCCCGGGAGCCGGTGTGCCACGGAAGGACGGGCCCATGTCCAAGAAGGTCGACTCGCGGGGTATGCCCACGAAGACGTACGACTCCCACCGGCGCGCCGCGTCGACCCAGTTCGCCGCCGTGCTGCTGATCGTCGTGGGGGTCTTCCACGTGGTGCAGGGGTTCGCGGCCATATTCAGCGACGGCGACTTCACCACCGCGAAGGGGTACTTCCTCGGCTCGGACGGCTCGAAGTGGGGCTGGTTCCACCTCCTGCTCGGCGTCGCCGCCCTCGCGGCGGGCGTGGCCCTGCGCCAGCGGAAGGACTGGGCTCGTGGCGTGGCGGTGCTCGTCGCCACCGTGAGCATGTTCGCGGCCTTCCTGTGGATCCCGTACAGCCCGGTCGCCGCACTCGTCATCCTCGGGCTCGACTTCTTCGTGATGTGGGCGGCCTTCGCCGACCTCGACCGCAACGCGCCGTAACGGCGTCGGAGCGCGCCCGGTCGGCCACCATGGACTGATGGCGCCCTGGGTCCTGCACGTCGACATGGACCAGTTCATCGCTGCCGTCGAGGTGCTCCGCCACCCCGAGCTTGCGGGCCTTCCGGTCATCGTCGGCGCCCGCGGCGACCCGACCGAACGGGGTGTGGTGTCGACCGCGTCGTACGAGGCCCGCGCCTTCGGCGTCCGCTCGGGGATGCCGCTGCGCACCGCGGTGCGTCGCTGCCCGGACGCCGTGGTGCTGCCGGTCGACAAGCCCGCGTACGACGCGGCATCCGCCGTCGTCATGGACACCCTGCGCGCGGTGCCCGGCGCGGTCGTGGAGGTGCTCGGCTGGGACGAGGCGTTCGTCGGCGTGGAGGCCGACGACCCCGAGGCGGTGGCGCGCCGCATCCAGGCCGACGTGCTCGCGGCGACCGACCTGCACTGCAGCGTCGGAATCGGTGACACCAAGGTGAGGGCCAAGATCGCCACCGAGTTCGGCAAGCCTCGGGGCACCTACCGGCTGACCCGTGACTCCTGGTTCGAGGTGATGGGGGAGCGCCCGACCGGTGACCTGTGGGGCGTGGGGCCGCGGATCTCGCAGCGGCTGGCCGGGCTGGGGGTGAAGACCGTGCGCGAGCTGGCGCAGGCCGAGGACGACCTGCTGGCTGGGGAGTTCGGCCCGCAGAGCGGACCGTGGCTCGGTGAGCTCGGGCGCGGTGAGAGCAGCTCGACCGTCGACGACACCCCGTGGGTGCCGCGGGCCCACGGGCGGGAGACGACCTACCAGCGAGACCTCGCACCGGATGAGGTGGCCGAGGCGGTGCGGGTGCTGGCCGGGCAGGTGGTCGACGACCTCCGGGCCGAGGGGCGCCCGTGCGCCCGGGTGCACCTCAAGGTGCGGTTCCGACCGTTCTTCACGGTCAACCGGTCACGCAAGCTCGCCGAACCGACCTGGGACGCCACGGTGGTCGCCGAGACCGCGCTCGAGCTCTACCGTCGGCTGG
>DASSQL010000387.1:0-6835 GCA_035702525.1 Ornithinibacter sp.
GCGCCTCGGCGTCGCCCGCTCGCTGAACGGCATCGACGAGGAGCTCAACCGCCCGGCCCTGAAGAAGGCCGGCTTCCTCTCCCGTGACGCGCGCGTCCCCGAGCGCAAGAAGGCCGGTCTCAAGAAGGCCCGCAAGGCGCCTCAGTACAGCAAGCGCTGACCCGGCAGCACCGGCGCGGCGGCCCACCGCCGCCCGGGCCGCTGCTCCACCGAAGGCGGCACCCGAGCATCGGGTGCCGCCTTCGGCGTCCTGCGGAGTAGGTTCGTCTCGCATCCACGGAAGGTCACCCCATGTCTCGACTCTTCGGCACCGACGGCGTACGCGGTCTCGCGAACGGCCCGGTCATCACCGCCGAGCTGGCCCTGTCGGTCTCCGTGGCGGCGGCCCGCGTGCTCGGCCAGGCGGGGGCCGACCCGGGCCACCGCCCCAAGGCGGTCGTCGGCCGCGACCCGCGCGCCTCGGGCGAGTTCCTCTCCGCGGCCGTCGTGGCCGGACTGGCGTCGGCCGGGGTCGACGTCTACAACGCTGGGGTGCTGCCCACCCCGGCGGTCGCCTACCTGACCGCCGATGCGGGTGCCGACTTCGGGGTGATGCTCTCGGCATCGCACAACGCGATGCCCGACAACGGCATCAAGTTCTTCGCCCGAGGTGGGCACAAGCTGCCCGACGAGGTCGAGGACCGGATCGAGGCCGGGATGGGCGAGAAGTGGGCCCGCCCGATCGGCGCCGGCGTGGGCCGCGTCGTGAGCATGACCGAGGGCCACACCCGGTACATCTCGCACCTGCTGCGGGTGCTGCCCAACCAGCTCGACGGGCTCAAGGTCGTCATCGACGGCGCGCACGGTGCCGCGAGCATGGTGTCGCCGGAGGTGTTCCGGCTCGCCGGCGCCGACGTCGTCGAGATCGGCACGGCCCCCGACGGCCTGAACATCAACGACGGCTTCGGCTCGACGCACCTCGACCCGCTCAAGGCGGCCGTGGTGGCGCACGGCGCGCACCTCGGCATCGCCCACGACGGCGACGCCGACCGGTGCCTGGCGGTCGACGCCACCGGCACCGAGGTCGACGGCGACCAGATCATGGGCATCCTCGCCGTGGCGATGAAGGAGCGGGGCGCGCTGGCCCACGACACCCTCGTCGCCACCGTGATGAGCAACCTCGGGCTGCTCATCGCCATGGAGCGCGAGGGCATCCGGGTGCTGCAGACCGGGGTCGGCGACCGCTACGTGCTGGAGGAGATGCGCGCCGGCGGCTACACGCTGGGCGGGGAGCAGTCCGGGCACGTCATCATGCTCGCCCACGGCACCACCGGTGACGGCGTGCTGACCGGCCTGATGCTGGCCGCCCGGATGGCGGCCACCGGTCGCAGCATCGCCGACCTCGGGACGGTCATGACCCGGCTGCCGCAGGTGCTGGTCAACGTTCGCGGGGTCGACAAGGGCCGGGTCGAGAGCGACGAGGGCCTGCAGTCGGCGGTGCGCCGCGAGGAGGCCGCGCTCAACGGCGAGGGCCGGGTGCTGCTGCGCAAGTCGGGCACCGAGCCGCTGGTACGCGTCATGGTCGAGGCGCAGACCCAGGAGCAGGCGGATGCCGTCGCCTCCCGTCTCGCGGGCGTCGTGCGGGAGCGCCTCACGCCCTGACGCCGCTCCTGCGGCTCGGGCTAGAGGGTCTCGGTGACGTGGCGGGCGATCTCGAGGGCGGCCGTCGCGGCCGGAGACGGCGCGTTGAGCAGGTGCACCACCCGGCCGTGCCGCTCGAGCAGGAAGTCGTCGACCAGGCTGCCGTCGGGGCGCACCGCCTGGGCGCGCACGCCGGCGGGTGCGGGCACGAGGTCCTCGCCGCGCAGCTCGGGCACCAGTCGCTGCAGGCTCCGGGTGAAGCGGTGGGCCGACAGCGACCGGGCCATCTCGCCCACCCCGCTGCGGTAGTGACGTCGGGCGAGCCGCCAGAACCCCGGGTACGCCAGGGTGCCCGCGAGGTCGGTGGGGCTGACCACGCCCCAGGTGTAGCCCTCCCGGGCCAGGGCCAGCACGGCGTTCGGGCCCGCGTGGACGTCGCCCTCGACGCCGCGGGTGAGGTGCACCCCGAGGAACGGGAAGGCGGGGTCGGGAACGGGGTAGACCAGGCCTCGCACGAGCTTCGCCGCTTCGGGTGTGAGAGAACGGTACTCGCCGCGGAACGGCACGATGCGGACCGACGGCCGGTGCCCGAGCAGCCGCGCCACCCGGTCGGCCTGCAGCCCGGCGCAGCTGACGGCCACGTCGGCCGCGACGTCGCCGCGGGTCGTCTCGAGCACGACCTCGCGCGGACCGTCGGCACCGCCCACGACCTCGGTGCCGGGCATGAGGTGTGCACCCGCGTCGCGCAGCCTGCGCACGAGCACCGCGCACACCGCCCGGTAGTCGATGACGCCGGTCTCGGCGACGTGCAGCGCGGCCAGCGTGGCGACGTGGGGCTCGTGCTCTCGCGCCTCCTCGGCGGAGAGCCTGGTGACCGACAGGCCGTTGGCCAGGCCCCGCTCGTGCAGGGCGCTCAACCCGGCCAGCTCGGCCGGCTCGGTCGCGACGACGAGCTTGCCGGTGACCGCGTGGGGAACTCCCTCCTCGCGGGCCAGGTCGAGCATCGCCGTGCGGCCCGCGCGGCACCAGCGGGCCTTGAGGCTGCCGGGCGGGTAGTACAGGCCCGAGTGCACCACCCCGCTGTTGCGGCCGGTCTGGTGGCGCGCCCAGTCGTGCTCCTTCTCGACCACGGTCACCTGCGCCGACGGGTCGTCGCGCAGCACCCGCTCGGCCACCGCCAGCCCGACGACGCCGCCGCCGATGACGACGACGCGCCTGCCCTCAGTCACGGCATCCGCCAATCGCTCAGGGTTCGTGGTGGGACGCGAGGATGCGGGCGTACTCGAGCCCGGAGTCCTTCACCGTGCGCACCTGGGTGTCGTAGTCGACGTGCACGATGCCGAAGCGCTTGTCGTAGCCGTAGGCCCACTCGAAGTTGTCGAGCAGGCTCCAGGCGAAGTAGCCGCGCACGTCGGTGCCGCCCTCGATCGCGTCGGCGACGGCCCCGAGGTGGGCGTGCAGGTAGGCCGTGCGCTCGGTGTCGTGCACCCGCCCGTCGGCCGTGAGGGTGTCGTCCCAGGCAGAGCCGTTCTCGGTGATGTAGATGGGCAGCCCCGACTCGCGGGCCGACCGCTCGATGATGAGCCGGTGGCTCTCGGGGGACTGCTCCCAGCCCATCGCCGTGAGCGGGGGGCGCGGGGGGATGTCGACGACGCCGTCGCAGCCCGGCATCGGGTTGGCGGTGTCCTCGCCCTCGCGGGCCGCGCGGACACGTGCCGGGAAGTAGTTGTTGACGCCGAGGTTGTCGAGCGGTGCCGAGATCGTCGCGAGGTCGCCGTCCTGGATGAAGGCGTGGTCGGTGAGGTGCGCCGTGTCGTCGAGGAACCCGTCGGGGTAGGCACCGTGGAAGACCGGCCCGAAGAAGATGCCGTTGAGTGCGTTGTCGGCGCGACGCACGGCATCCGCGTCTCGCTCGTCACCGTCGTCGGGGCCCCAGACGTGGGACGGGTTGAGGGTGATCGACACCTCGGCGCCGGGGCAGTGCTCGCGGATGACGGGCACCGCGGTGCCGTGGGCGAGCATCAGGTGGTGCGCGGCGACCATGCCCTCGACGGGGTCGTGGTGCCCGGGGGCGTGCGCGCCGATGGCATAGCTGAGCACGCTCGAGCACCAGGGCTCGTTGAAGGTCGTCCAGTTGGTGACCCGGTCGCCGAGGGCGGCGACGGTGGCGGCCGCGTACTCGGTGTACCAGCCGGCGGCGTCGCGGTTCAGCCAGCCGCCCCGGTCGTCGAGCACCTGCGGAAGGTCCCAGTGGTAGAGGGTGACGACCGGCCGGATCCCGTTCTCCAGCAACGTGTCGACCAGGCGCGAGTAGAAGTCGAGGCCCTTCGCGTTGACCGCGCCGGTGCCGCCGGGGATGACGCGTGGCCACGCCACGGAGAAGCGGTAGGCGTCGAGCCCGAGGTCCTTCATCAGGGCGACGTCCTGCGGCACCCGGTGGTAGTGGTCGCACGCGACGTCACCGGTGTCGCCGTTGGCGACCTTCCCTGGGGTGCGGCAGAAGGTGTCCCAGATCGACGCGCTGCGGCCGTCCTCGTCGTGTGCTCCCTCGATCTGGTAGCTCGCCGTGGCGGCTCCCCAGAGGAAGCCGTCGGGGAAGGTGCGCGCGAAGGTCTCCATGACCGTCACGCTACCGCTCGGGCGTGACGTCGTCGCCGACCCTGATCACTCCGCGGGACTCGGGCACCAGCTGCACCGCGAACCACGTCGCGCCGTCCCACTTCCGGTGCCTCGCGAGGGTTCGGATCGGCTCGTGCGACCGCTCCAGCGTCGTGGGGTCGATGGTCGTCATGACGCAGCGGTCGACCGGCTTGACCACCCGGAACTCCACCGGCCCGACGCGCACCCGGCCCCAGCGGTCCTCCTCGAACGGCTCGAGGTCGCCGTCGACGACCAGGTTGGGGCGGAACCGTTCCACGACGAGGGGTGAGCGTGGCTCCTCGCCCCGCTCGAGCGCGGTCTCGGCCACCCAGTCGCGCAGCCGGCGCAGCGAGGCGGCGGACGCCAGGGTCACCGGGTAGGCGTCGGCGAACGCGGTGGCCTCGCCCGGCCGGGCATGGGTCGCGCTGAGCGGGCGCGGCGAGTGCACGTGCACCAGCCGCAGGTCGTCGCGACCGAGCAGCCCGCCGAACCACGCACCGGCCTCGGCGGGGGCGGCGACGCCCTCCAGCCCGCGCCCGTGGACGGTCACCGGCAGGGCGGGGCCGTGCGGCTCGTCGACGTCGATCGGCTCGAGGCCGGGGGCGGTCAGCCGCAGCGCCGCGGGCAGCCCGGCATCGGTTGCGGCGGTGTGTGCGGTGACCGTGAGCAGGCGGTGCTCCTCGCGGGCCGTGACGCACTCCCCGGTGGCGTCGACGACCATCCAGCGGCGGTCGCCGGCCAGCCCCCACGGCTCGACGTCGCCGTGCAGCACGGGCCGCACCGTGGTGCTCTTCACCGGGTGCAGGTGAAGGCCGTCGAGCCGGATCACGCCACAGGGCCGACGTCGCCGATGGTGCGCACGACCTTGGCCTCGCCGTCGGCGAGGTCGTACTCGGCGCCGACGACGCCGAGGGCGCCGGAGCGGATGCGGTCGGCGATGAGGGTGGAGCGCTCGCTGATCAGGTCGCAGGTGCGCTCGACGTGCTCGCGCTCGATCTGCTCGATGGTGGGGGTGCGGCCGCCACGGGAGGCGGCGAGCACGCTGGGGGTGACCCGCTCGACGATGTCGCGCAGGAAGCCCCCCGGCACCTCACCGGTGCGCACGGCGACCTCGGCGGCCTTGACCGCGCCGCAGGAGTCGTGGCCGAGCACGACGATGAGCGGGCAGTCGAGCACGCCGACGCCGAACTCGAGCGAGCCGAGCACGCTGGGGTCGATGACGTGGCCGGCGGTGCGGACGACGAACAGGTCGCCCAGACCCTGGTCGAAGATGATCTCGGCGGCCACTCGTGAGTCGGCACAGCCGAAGAAGATGGCGAACGGGTTCTGCTTGGCGGCGATCCGGTGCCGGAACTGCACGTCCTGGTGCGGGTGGGCCCGCTCGTCGGCCATGAACCGGGCATTGCCCGCGGCCAGGACGCGCCAGGCCTCCTCGGGCGTGCGGGGCCGCGTCCCCGGCTGCGTGCGGTGCCGCTCGATCACGACCGCGACGCTACCAGCGGCCGGGGCGGTGACGGCGGCCGAGCCCACGGCGGCTCGGATGCCGGCATCCTCGAGTCGAGGTCCCACGACGCGCTGACGATCCGCGCGGAGGATCAGCGTGTCGCGGGACCTCGTCCGATCCGGACGAGGGGTGACCCAGCTCGCCGAGTCAGAGCAGGCCGGTGCGCTTCTCGATGGTGAAGGCGACCGGCTTGGTGACCGAGGCGAAGAAGTCGTTGCCCTTGTCGTCGACGACGACGAAGGCGGGGAAGTCCTCGACCTCGATCTTCCAGATCGCCTCCATGCCCAGCTCGGGGTACTCGAGCACCTCGACGCTCCTGATGCAGTCCTGCGCGAGCCGCGCGGCCGGGCCACCGATCGAGCCGAGGTAGAACCCGCCGTGCGCCTTGCAGGCGTCGGTGACCTGCTGGCTGCGGTTGCCCTTGGCCAGCATGACCATCGAGCCGCCGGCGGCCTGGAACTGGTCGACGTAGGAGTCCATCCGACCGGCGGTGGTGGGGCCGAACGAGCCGGACGGCATCCCCTCGGGGGTCTTGGCCGGGCCGGCGTAGTAGACCGGGTGGTCGCGCAGGTAGGCCGGCATCTCCTCGCCGGCGTCGAGCCGTTCCTTGATCTTGGCGTGCGCGATGTCGCGGGCGACCACGAGCGGCCCGTTCAGCGACAGCCGGGTCTTGACCGGGTGCTTGCTGAGCTCCTCGAGGATCTCGGCCATCGGGCGGTTGAGGTCGATCGAGACGACGGCGCCCTGACCCGTGGAAGACGCGCCCACGGCATCCTCGTCGCCGAGCCCGGTGTGGGTCTGGTCGGGCAGGAAGCGCGCCGGGTCGGTCTCGAGCTGCTCGATGAACACGCCCTCGGGGGTGATCTTGCCGAGCACCTGCCGGTCGGCCGAGCACGAGACCGCGATGGCGACCGGCAGCGAGGCGCCGTGCCGGGGCAGCCGCACGACCCGCACGTCGTGGCAGAAGTACTTGCCGCCGAACTGGGCGCCGATGCCGAACTGGCGAGTCAGCTCGAGCACCTTCTCCTCGAGCTCGGTGTCGCGGAAGCCGTGGCCGGTGGCGGCGTCACC
>DASSQL010000388.1:0-3199 GCA_035702525.1 Ornithinibacter sp.
CGTGCCGTCGATCATCGAGAACCTCATCTACCCGCTGCGCGACGAGGCCCCCCTCTCCCCCGAGGCCCGGGCCGACGCGATCATCGAGGCCGCCGTGCTCATCGACGACCTCAAGCCGAGCCTGCTCAAGCTCGAGTACCCGGGCAGCCCCGAGGCCTGCAAGCGGCTCGCCTCGCGACTGACCGTCCCGTGGGCCGTGCTCTCGGCCGGGGTCTCCTCGGACGAGTTCGCCAAGGTGCTGCGGGTCAGCTGCGACGAGGGCGGAGCCAGTGGCTTCATCGCCGGTCGCGCGATCTGGAAGGAGACCGTGGCCATGGGACACGACGAGCGCGTGGCGTTCCTGTCCGAGACGGGCCGTCGCCGGATGGACGAGTACGTCTCGATCATCGAGGGACGTGCTCGGCCCTACCAGGAGGCCGTCGCATGAGCGCCCTGTTCGAGGCTCGCGGGCTGAGCCGCCGCTTCGGGCGCGTGCAGGCCCTCGACCAGGCCGACTTCGACGTCAACGCCGGTGAGGTCGTCGCCCTGATCGGCGACAACGGCGCCGGCAAGTCGACCCTGGTCAAGGCGCTCACCGGCAACCTCGACATCGACGAGGGCGAGATCCTCTTCGAGGGCGAGCAGGTGCACTTCGCCACCCCGCACGAGGCGTCGGCGGCCGGCATCGAGGTGGTGCACCAGGACCTCGCGCTCGCACCGCACCTCGACGCGGCCCAGAACATGTACCTCGGGCGCGAGCTGATGCGACCCGGACCCCTCGGCAAGCTCGGGTTCATGGACAACACGACGATGCGCACCAAGGCCGCGGCGGCCTTCACCGAGCTCGGCTCGGCGGTCCGCTCGGTCGTGGTCCCGGTCGGGGCGATGTCCGGTGGACAGAAGCAGTCGGTCGCCATCGCGCGGTCGGTCGCCTGGGCCAACAAGGTGCTCTTCCTCGATGAGCCCACCGCGGCCCTCGGGGTCGTCCAGACGCACAACGTCATGGAGACCATCAAGCGGGTCCGCGACAGCGGCCTGGCCGTGGTCCTCATCTCGCACTCCATGCCGCACGTCCTCGAGGTGGCCGACCGGGTGCAGGTCCTGCGCCTCGGCCGTCGCGTCGCGACGTACCAGGCGGCGGACACCTCGGTCGAACAGCTGGTGGGTGCCATGACCGGCGCCCTGGACAGGAAGGAGGGGGCGGCATGAGCACCATCACGAAGCCGGCCCAGGCCATCGAGACCTCGTCGAACCACGGCAGCCTGCTCGAACGGCTCAAGGCCATGCAGTCGGTCTGGATCCTCGGCGTGCTCATCATCATCGTCGCGGTGTTCGGCATCATGCGGCCGACGATCTTCCTCAGCGCCGGCAACCTCACCAACATCATGCAGAACGTCTCGATCTGGGCCGTTCTCGCGGTCGGCATGACCTTCGTCATCATCACCTCCGGCATCGACCTGTCGGTCGGCTCGGTGCTGGTCGTGTCGTCCGTGGTCGCCGCCAAGACGATGGAGGCCATGGGCGGCGAGGGCTGGAACGCCGCCCTGGTCGGCCTCCTCGTGGCCATGGTCAGCGGCCTGTTCTGGGGCACGCTCAACGGGTTCCTCGTCGCCAGGGCCAAGGTGCCACCACTGATCGTCACCCTGGGCACCCTGTCGGTGGCCCTGGGCATCGCGCAGATCATCACCGGCGGGCTGGACATCCGCTCCGCCCCCACCGTGCTCGTCGACAACATCGGCTACGGCCGGATCGCCGGCATCCCGGCGATCAGCATCATCGCTCTCGTCGTGGTCATCATCGGCGGCATCGGCCTGCACAAGACCAAGTTCGGCCGCTACACCTACGCGATCGGCTCGAACGAGGTCTCGGCCCGCCGGGTCGGTATCGGGGTGGACCGCAAGCTGATCCAGATCTACGCCCTCTCCGGCTTCCTCGCGGGGCTCGCCGGCCTCCTGTCGCTCGCGCAGTTCGGCACGACGACGATCGCCGGCCAGTCCCTCACCAACCTCAACGTCATCGCGGCGGTCGTCATCGGCGGCACGTCGATCTTCGGTGGCCTGGGCTCGATGTTCGGCTCGATGGTCGGCCTGTTCATCCCGGCGACCCTCCAGTCCGGCTTCGTCATCATCGGCGTCTCCCCCTACTGGCAGACGGTCGCAGTCGGCGCGATCCTCATCGCCGCCGTCTACGTCGACCAGCAGCGCCGAGCCGCCGCCAGCCGAGGCAAGGGCGTCTAGACCAGGCGCCCGCCGCCCACTGACAGCAGCCGGACACCCCGGCGGTCCCACCCACCACCGACACCAAACACCCACCACCGAAGGAAGGCAGCACCACCATGAGGAACACCATCAAGCTCGCGGCACTGGGCGCCACCGCCGTTCTGGCACTGGCCGCCTGCAGCAGCGGGAAGACGGACGACACGTCCACCGCAGGCAGCAGCAGCGGGGCGAACACCAACAAGAACATCGCGTTCGTCCAGGGCGTCGCCGGCGACGAGTTCTACATCACCATGGAGTGCGGCATCAAGGCCAAGGCCGCCGAGCTCGGGTACACCGTCACCACGCAGGGCCCGCAGAAGTTCGACCCCACCCTGCAGAAGCCGATCGTCGACTCGGTGACCGCGTCCAAGCCGGCCGCGATGCTCATCGCCCCGACCGACGTCACCGCCATGCAGGCCCCGCTGGAGCAGGCCGCCAAGGCCGGCATCAAGGTGGTCCTGGTCGACACCACCGTGAACGACCCGTCGTTCGCGGTCTCGCAGATCAGCTCCGACAACGTCGGCGGCGGCGCCGCGGCCTTCGAGGCCATCAAGGCGGCCAAGCCCGGCGGCGGCAAGGTGCTCGTCATCTCCACCGACCCCGGTGTCTCCACCGTCGACGCCCGCGTCAAGGGCTTCTCGGATGCCGCGGCCAAGGACTCCACGTTCAAGGACCTCGGCGTGCAGTACAGCCACAACGACCCGGCCACCGCGGCCAACCTGGTCTCGTCCGCGCTGCAGAAGGACCCCGACATCGTCGGCATCTTCGCGACCAACCTGTTCTCCGCCGAGGGCTCTGCCACCGGTGTGCGCCAGGCCGGAGCCAAGGACGTGACCATCGTCGGCTTCGACGCCGGTCCGAACCAGATCAAGGCCCTGCAGGACGGCACCGTCCAGGCGCTCGTCGCCCAGCAGCCCTCGACGATCGGCTCCGACGGCATCGAGCAGGCTGACGCCGCGCTC
>DASSQL010000389.1:0-6321 GCA_035702525.1 Ornithinibacter sp.
CGCTGCAACGGCGACGCGCGCCGCGGCCGGATCGCGGTTAGGGTCCCGGCCATGGACATGCTGACGGGTGGGGAGATCGCCGGGGCCCGGCTGACCGACTGGCGCAAGCTGGCCCAGGGGCTGCACGCCCGCTACCTAGTCGACGACTTCGCCACCGGTGCACGGTTCGTCACCGCCGTGGGCGAGGCGGGCGACGCGCTCGGACACCATCCGAGCGTGACGATCGGCACCGGGTACGTCGACCTCAAGCTGGTCACCGACGACGCCGTCTACCGCGACGACGACGGCACCGAGTACGTCGTCCAGTGGCCGACCCAGCAGGACGTCGACCTCGCCCGACGGATCTCCGAGATCGCCACGGACCACGGGCTCGCCGCCGACCCGGCCTCGGTCAGCGTCATCGAGCTCGGCCTCGACACGGCGCACCCCGCGACCATCGCCCCCGTGTGGGCCGCCCTGCTGACCGGCGACGCCGAGGCCCAGGGCCGCGGCACCCCCGGTGACGAGATCCGTGACGCCACGGGCCGCGTGCCGAACCTCTGGTTCGGCGAGGGTGACGAGCACGCGAGCCCGCGGCAGCGGTTCCACGTCGAGGTCTACGTGGCACGCGAGGTGGCCCAGCAACGGATCGCCGCTGCGGTCGCCGCCGGCGGGACCGTCGTCGACGACAGCGACGCACCGTCGCTCACCGTGATCGCCGACCAGGACGGCAACAGGGGAGTCGTGTGCGTCGCCGAGCCCCCCGCGACCGAGGACTGAACAAGCCGGCATCCGGATCGACGTGTGCGATGCCGGGGGCCCGGTGGAGCGCACCCCCTGCATCGCGGAGGCCGGCAGCCCCACGAACCGCGGGCGGAGTGCCTGGGCGCTGGGCGCAATCACGTCGCACGACAGGGGGATTCAGCACCGAGCGCCGTTGAGCTGGCGAAGGGACTCGAACCCTCAACCCCCTGTTTACAAGACAGGTGCGCTACCGATTGCGCCACGCCAGCGTGCCCGCGCGAACCCGCCGCGGACAGCCCCGGAGTCTACGCGGAGACGTGCGACGGCATCCGCCATCGGCCACCGACGCACCGGGCACGCAGAACCTCGGATCGCACGCAGCAATTGCCGCGTGGCACACGAACTCCTGCGTGACCGCGCCGGCTGCGCAGGTCCCGCCGAGCCCGGCGACCCAGGTGGCCTCAGAGCCGACCGTCGCGGAACCGGGCGAACACCGACCGCGCCGACCCGTTGACCTTGACGATCGACTGGCCGTCCGAGCTCGTCCCGATCGACCCGACCGCCACCTCGTGCCCGACCTTGCGCGGGTCGAGCCGGTAGAACGACGCCACGAACGTCAGCGCGTCGGCTGCGCTCAGGTCGCTCACGGCGTTCGCCGACACCACCGACATCTCCTTCGGAATGATGCCCACCCCGGACAGCCGGGCCGCGACGGCGGCCGCCAGCAGGATCTGGCCCTGGTGCGCCGAGCGGCCGAAGTCCCCGTCGGGCAGCGACTTGCGCTCCCGCGCGTACGCCAGCGCCTCCTTGCCCGACAACGTCTGCCTGCCCGACGGGATGGTCAGCTTGTGCAGGAAGACGATCTTCTTCGCGATCTCCATCGGCACCCCGCCCGACTGGTTCACGATCGCCGTGAATCCCTTGAACCCGGTGGCGACGTAGCCCTCGACCGGCAGCCCGGTCACCCGCCGCACGGTTGCGAGCTGGCCTGCTCCCCCGCCGTAGGCGAAGGCGGCGTTGATCTTCCCCGAGCCTCCGCCCGGCAGCGGCGCCCAGGTGTCGCGCGGGATGCCCATGACTCCCCCACCGCCCTTGCCGTCGATGCCGATCACCTGCAGGGTGTCGCCCCGGCTGCCCTTCAGCGGCTCCTTCACCCGTGCATCGGTGCCGACCACCAGCACGAACCGCGGTCCCTTGCCGAGCTGCGGCGTGGCCCTGCCCAGAGACGGCCACCAGCCCCCGACGACCTTCCACGACGGCCCGACGGCCAACGTCACGTCGTCTCCGGACGTCACCACGGCCACCTTCTCGGAACCCCAGGTGCCCATCGTCGCCGTCGCCTCGACGCCGGTCCTCCCGGCGTACTGCTGGCGCACCAGGGCCGCGAGGGGTTCGTCGGCCCCGTGCACCACCACGTCCGGCGCCGCCGCGGGCGTGGATGCCGTGGCGCTCGTCGCGCTCGACGTCGCCGCCGGCTCGGGGTCGGCGGTGCACGCCGCGAGCACCCCGAGCACGCAGGCGGCGGCGACGAGACGGGTGGAGACGCGCATGCCGGCCACCGTATGCCGGGTGCTCACCCGCCGCTCACCCCGCGCACCGCGGGTGCCTCAGGTGCGGCTCAGGCCCTGCTCCGTCGAGGCCCAGCAACGGCCCAGCCGCGGCACAGGCGGCGACCTCACGCACGCCTGAGGTCGCCGCCCTCGTCATCGGCCGACCGCGGGCTGCCGTCGCGCCCCTTCGGGCGGGCACCGGCCACCGAGCGGTCCCACGGCGAGGCGAGGATCTCGCCGAACACCGTGCCGGTCGCGATGGCGACCAGGATGGCGCCCGCACCGAGCAGCGTGGTGAGCCCGGACTGGATGGTCAGCGACCCCGGCGAGTCACCACCGGCAGCCACGAGCTCGTACAGGCCGCGGAAGATGGTCAGACCGGGCAGCAGAGCGAAGCTGGCCGGCACCACGAGCACCATGGAGGGTGCGCCGAGCCGCGCGGCGACCACCCGGCCGGCCGCCCCCAACGCGACGGCGGCCAGCCCGGTGGCGGCGATCGCCCCGATGCCGATGCCCCGCGCGAGCGTCGCGGCGACCACCGCGGTGCCGACCGACAGCAGCCCGGTGGGCAGGATCAGCCGGCGCCGGCTCTGCACCGTGACCGCACCGCTCAGCCCGACGACGAGCGCACCACCCACGGCCGCGACCACCGACGACTGGTTCACCCCGAGCTTGAGCACCGACGGCGACACGAAGTCCGACCCCAGCACCGTGGTGAGCGAGAGCATCACGGTCAGCCCCCCGGCGATGCCGATGATCAGCCCCATCAGCGCGACCAGCACCGCCAGCAGCCGCCCGGCGCCGGTCAGCGGGAACCCGAACAGCACGTCCTCGATCGCCGAGGCCATCGAGCGCCCGGGCAGCATCGCGACGATGCCGCCGGCCACGATGAAGGCGAAGTCCTGCTCGGCCATCGGGTGCCCGGCAGCCACCGTCCCCGCGTAGACGGCTCCCGCGAGGAGCGTCGCCACCAGGGCGTTGATCGCGTTGGCGTAGAACTCAGGCAGCGCCGTGCGGGCATAGAGCCGGTTCACCGCGGTGACGGCCAGCACGACGAGCACGGTCGCGAGCGCCGCGAGCGCGGTCGCGCCGATCATCACGGCGACAGCCGACGCGAGCAGCGCGCTGGCGATCGAGACCGCCCAGACCGGGAAGGTCCGCCGGCTGCGCTTGATCCGGCGCAGCCGCCGGTCGGCCTCGCGCGAGTCGATCTCGCCGACGGCGAGGTCTCGCACCAGCTCGTGCACCGCGACCAGCCGGGCGTAGTCGTGCCGGGTGCGGCGCACCACGCGGAGCAGGGTGTGCGGGCGCCCGGTGGCGCTGGTGGCCTGGATGAGCAGCGACTGCAGGGTGACGTCGACCTCGACCAGGTCGACCCCGGCGGCCGCCGCCACCGCCGCGACGCTGCCGACCACCTGGGGCGCCCCCGCTCCGCAGCGCAGCATCAGCTCACCGACCCGCGCCGCCAGGTCGAGCGCCCAGCGCACCTGGGTGTCCTCGGGCGCCTCGCCCGGGATGCGCATGTTCCGGTACGGCGTACGCCGCAGCAGGTCGGCCATCGGCATGGGTTCGGTCGGCGACTCGCCCTGGAAGATCCGTCCGGAGCGGTCGCGCGGGGGCTTGGTCACAGCGTCGGCACCACCTGGGACGCCCAGCCGGGCGGCGTCGTACGGGGCCACCACGTCGGCCCGTCGCCGGTGACGGTCATCGCGAGCACCACCGCGGCCACGACGAGGAGGATGCCGGCCGCCACCTGGCCGGCCGCCTCACCCGGGGTGAGCCCCCGCACGATGCTGCGGCTGCCGCGGCGCAGGCTGGCGCCGCCGGGCCCCCACCACGCGGTGAGACCGGCGAACACACCGGCCACGACCAGGGGCAGCACGTCGTCGGTGCGCACGTCGGTGCCGCGCACGGCGGTGAGCACCAGGGCGCTGGCGAACATCGCGCAGACCCCGACGAAGAGCGGCAACACGAGGGTTGCGGCGGCGCCGACCAGGCCCAGCACGAGATGCCACGGGCTGGTCGCCACCGCGACGGCGACGTCGCTGCCGCGGGCCCCCCGCTCGTGACGGCGCATGACCAGCGAGGTCACCGAGCGGTCTGCGGTGCGAGCCAGGGTGACCCAGGCCAGCAGTCCGAGCACGGCCACCACCGGGGCGCGGGCCGAGACGGCGGCCAGCACGGCCAGCAGGGCGAGCAGGGTGCCGGAGCGGCTCGGCCGGCCGATCCGCGGGTCGCCCCACGGCCCGTGACCGAGCCGGGCGGCATCCCAGTCCGACTCGGAGTCGGGCACCGGGGCACCGGGCGGGCCGGGCTGACCTGGCGCCGGGGCGAGCTGCTGCGGCAGGGGCGCGGGTCGGGCCTGCGGCGCGGGTTGCGGTGACTGCCGGGCGACGGGCCGGGCCTGCTCCCAGCCGGGCGGACCGGCCGGGCGGCCGGTGGTGACCATCGGCGGCGGGAGCGGCGACGGCGCGGGCGCGGGCGACGGCATCCGGGCCGGGACGGGCGGACCCGATGCCGGGGGGACGGCGTACCCACCCCCACGTGCGGCCAGCCCGGCACCGGCAGCGGCCGCCCCGATCACCGGCGCGACGGCGGGGCGCGAGGGCGGCGGAGGAGGAAGCGGCAGGGCCGTGGTCGGCGGTACGGAGAGCCGCTGGGTCTCCGGACGCACCCGACGTACCTGGATCGCCTCGGTGACCGGGGCGCCGTGGGCGTAGCGCTCCAGCGCGGCGACGACCTCGTGGTGGTGCGGTCGCTCGCTGGGGTTCGGTGACAGCGCCGCGTAGAGCAGCGGCTCGATGCGCGGGTCGACCGCCTCGAGGTCGGGGTCGCCGGCACTCACCCGGGCGAGCACCGCGCTCATCGGCCCGGTGCCGAACGGCGGTGTGCCGCTGGCGGCGAAGGCGGTCGTGGCGGCCCAGCCCCACCAGTCGGTGGCCTGGGTCACGTCCTCGCCGCCGACCACCTCGGGGGCCAGGTAGCCCGGCGTGCCCATGACCAGGCCGGTCATGGTGAGCCGGATGTCGTCGGCCACGTGCGCGATGCCGAAGTCGATCAGCACCGGCTCGCCGTCGACGAGCAGCACGTTGCCGGGCTTCACGTCGCGGTGCACCACCCCGGCCGAGTGGATGGCGTCGAGCGCCTCGGCCAGCCCCGAGGCCACCCGGTGCAGGTCGGCCGGTGGCAGCAGACCGCGCTCGGCCACGTAGTCGTCGAGCGAGGGGCCGGGCACGTAGCGGGTGACGATGTACGGGGTGGGGCCGTCGACGTCCGCGTCGATGATCGGGGCGACCCGCGGGCTGGTGATCCGGCTCAGCGACTTGACCTCGCGGGTCAGCCGGGCACGCGCGTCGGGGTCGTGCGCGATGTGCTGGCGCAGCACCTTGATCGCCACCGCGCGGCCGTGCCGGTCGAGCGCGAGGTGCACCACGCCCATCCCGCCCTCGCCCAGGCGCTGCACGAGGCGGTACTCACCCAGGCGCGCGTGAACGGGCGGCTGTTCGGTCTCGTCGTCCTCCGGCTCGGGGCCGTCGGCGATGGCGTCGGCGGTCATGACCACCACGGTAGGCGCTCTTGCTGGGTACGCGCTGGACCCGCTCCCGGCCGCAGTTCCCCGCCCTGGTGCGAAACGCCGAACTCAAGCGCGCGCTCGAGGACCCCACGGCGTGGGCAGTTCGCGACGAGGTGGGGTCAGGACTGGATGTAGGTGCGCAGCTGCTCGGCCTCGGCCTGAAGGTCGTCGATGCGGTTCTTGACCACGTCGCCGATGCTCACGATCGCCACGAGCTTGCCGTCGACCACGACCGGCACGTGCCGGAACCGCCGCTCGGTCATCATCGACTCGAGGGCGTCGAGGCTGTCCTCCGGGCTCGCGGTGTGCACCTCGGCGGTCATGATCTGCCCGACCGGGGCGTCGAGCAGGCCCGCGCCGTCGGTGTGCAGGTGCCGCACGATGTCGCGCTCGCTGACGATGCCGTGCACGCTCTCGCCGTCGTCGCTCACCACGACCGCGCCGATCTTGTGCTCCGAGAGGAGGGACAGCAGC
>DASSQL010000390.1:0-4855 GCA_035702525.1 Ornithinibacter sp.
ACGATGACCGGCAGGTGGCTCGCGGCCTGGACCACCGGCACGGCGGAGATGTCCAGGGTGTTGCGGGTGGCGGGCTCGAAGGTGCGGATGCCGCGCTCGCAGAGCACCACGTCGAGGTTGCCGCGCTGCGCGATGTACTCCGCGGCCATCAGCCACTCCTCGATCGTGGAGTTCATGCCGCGCTTGAGCAGCACCGGCTTGCCGGCCTCGCCGACCGCCTGCAGCAGGCCGAAGTTCGCCATGTTGCGGGTGCCGACCTGCAGCATGTCGGCGTGCTCGGCGACCACCGCGATGTCGCGGGCGTCCACGATCTCGGTGACCACCGGGAGGCCCGTCGCCTCCCGGACCGAGGCGAGGATCTCCAGCCCCTGGACCCCGAGTCCCTGGAAGGCGTAGGGCGAGGTGCGCGGCTTGTAGGCCCCGCCCCGCATCAGCGTCGCCCCGGCCGCCTTCGCCATCTCGGCCGCCTCGAGGGTCTGCGCCGGCGACTCGACCGCGCACGGGCCCGCGATGAACGTGAACGTGTCCGGCCCGATCGGCACCCCCCGCACCCACACGGTGCTGCGCTCCGGGTGGTGCTGGCGGCTCACCAGCTTGTAGGGGTCGCTGATCCGGTGCACGTCGGCGACGCCGGACATGCTGCGGAGGTTGAGGTGGTGGAACGACTCGATGTCGCCGACGAGGCCGATGATCGTGCGGGTCACGCCCTTGCTGACGAACGCCTCACCGCCGACGCTCTCCACCTTCTCGACGACGCGTTCGACGTCCTCGGCGGTCGCCTCGGGTGCCATCACGATGACCATGGGTGTTCCTCTCGAAGTTCTCTGCCCCTGGTCCCGGCGGCACTGCCGGGCGCTCCACGCGAAACGCCCCTGCCGAAGGCCAGGGGCGTTGGTGTCGATGTGCGGGGTCGGCCTAGCGGGCGTCCCGCGCCGGTGCCCCGGGCGGAAAGCCGAAGAAATAGGTCCACGACTGCTGCACGGGAGGAACCCTAGCCCCGGCCGTCCGAGGCGTGACTCGGCCATCCAGCATCCGGACGGCGGCTCAGCGTGGATGCGAGGCTCAGTAGCCGAGCAGCCGGTGCAGGCGCAGGAACGTCGGGCGGTAGCCGAGGGCCGGCCAGGCCCGCGAGGAGAGCAGGTTGGTCGCCCGCCAGTCCGTGACGGCACAGGCGTGCCCCTGCTCGCGCGACCAGTCGAGCACCGCCTCGCCCAGCGCCCGGCCCGCGCCCAGCCCCCGGTCGGCCGGGAACACCGCCGCGAAACCCAGGAACCCGGCGTTCGCCGGCCGGGCGAGCCCGTCGTTGCTGCTCGACTTCTCCAGCGGGCACCCGACGGCCGAGCCGACCACCCGGCCGTCGTGCTCCGCCACGAAGGTCGCGAAGTCGGGGTCGTCGAAGTCCTCCTCCCAGTCGGCCAGCGACTCCTCGTAGGAGCCGAGCTCCCCGGCCGAGAAGGTCGGCGCCAGACCCTGGTGCAGCGGCAGCTCGAGGTCGAGCCGGGCGAGGTCGGGGACGTCCTCGCGGACGGCACGGCGTACGACGAGGTGGGCCGGCGTCGGCGCCGGGCCCGTGGGCACCTCCCGCACCGCGTGCGTGTGCTGGTGGCCGAACGCCAGCCGGAACCACGCGCCGACCACCGCCGGGTCGTGCGCGGGGACGAGCACGTAGTGCGCGGTGCGTCCCTCGTCGACCCAGCGGGCGGCGGCTGCTGCGTACAGGTCGCGCAGGTCCTCCGCCTCCTCGGCGGCCAGCCCGGCCGACTCGACCCACACGTTGGGTCCCCAGGCGTCGGCGGACTTCGGGGCGCCGAGCACGTACCCGACGACCCGGCCGCCGCGGACCGCCACCGCGCCGGAGGCGTCCTCGAGCGCGAGCACCGCGGACACCTCGTCCGCGCAGACGGCGGGGTCCTCGTGCCGGGCGGGCAGCAGCGGCTCGGCCCGCCGGTGCGCCCGGTGCCGCTCGGCCAGCAGCCGTCCGGCATCCGGGACGTGGCTCTCGTCGAACGGCAGCAGCTCCAGGCGTGGCATGCGCGCCAGGGTAGGTGTGGGCGGACGGGCCGACCACCGGTTTTCCTACACCGCGATGTGCGGCACCTCGGCCTCGATCCGGCGCCGGGGTGCGAGCTCGACGACGAGCATCGCGGTGAGCACCATCAGGCCGCCGAGCCACATCCGCAGCGTGGTCGCCTCGCCGCCCAGCAGCACCGCGAACAGGGCCGCGAAAACCGGCTCCATGCTCATGATGATCGCGCTGCGGGTCGCGGCCAGGTGGGCCTGGGCCCAGGTCTGCGCCACCATCGCGAGGGCGCCCGCGAACAGCGCCATGTACCCGATCGACAGCCAGTCGGCGGTCGTCGTCGGCAGGACGACGCCGTCGGGCGCGGTGGCCACGAACGCGACGAGCGTGATCATGGCCAGCTGGACGATCGCCATCCCGGTCGCCTGGTCCGCCGCGCTCCAGGCGCCGAGCCCGACGATGTGGAGGGCGTAGAGCAGCGCCGCCACGAACGTGACGGCCTGCCCGTAGCCGACGCTCAGCCCGCTCAGCGACAGCACGGCCAGGCCGCCGGTCGCGAGCGCCACGGCCGCCCACGTCACCGGCGTGATCCGGGTCCGCAGCAGCAGCGCCGCGAACAGGGGCGTCGCGACGACGTACGTGCCCGTGATGAACCCGGACACGCTGGCCGGGGTGTGCGCGAGACCTGCGGTCTGCATGATCTGCGCGACGCCGTACAGCAGGCCGAGCACCGCCGCGTGCCGCAGCGACTCGCGACGCAGCCGGCGCAGGGCGCGAGGCGCGATCAGGAACAGCGCGACGCTCGCGATCGCGAACCGCACCGCCAGGTAGTCCAGCACCGGCACCCGTTGCAGCAGGTCACGGATCAGGAAGAACGTCGAGCCCCACATGGCCGTGACCGACAGCAGCGCCAAGGTGGCGAGCATGGTGGTACGACGGTCGAGGTGCCCGCTCACCGCGCGCGGAGCTTCTGCAGCAGGCCGATCTGCGGGTCGTCGGCGTCGCGCGAGCCGGGCGTCTCGAGGACGAACGGCACCCCGGCGGTCGAGGGATGGGCGAACAGCTCCTCGAACGCGCCGAGCCCGATGTGTCCGTCGCCGATCTTCTGGTGCCGGTCCTTGAACGCACCCCGGACGTCCATGGAGTCGTTCGCGTGCACCAGCCGCAGCCGGTCCGCGCCCGCGATCTCCAGCAGCCGGTCGACGGTGGCGGTGGTGCCGCCCGGCTCGTCGAGCGGGGCGCCGGCGGCGAAGACGTGGCAGGTGTCCAGGCAGACCCCCACGGCCGGGTGGTGCTCGAGGGCGGCGAGGTAGGGCGCGAGGTCCTCGACCCCGGCGCACAGGGAGCGGCCCTGACCGGCGGTCGGCTCGAGCAGCAGCCACGGCACCCCGTCGCCGGGGGTGCCCAGCGCGTCGAGGACCGGGAGCAGACCCTCGCGCACCTGGTTCAGCGCGGTCTCGAACGCGCCCTCGTCCACGCAGGAGCCGGTGTGCACCACGACCCCCTCGGCGCCGATCTCGGCGGCGCGCCTGAGGTTGTGCGCCACCGTCGCCACCGACCGCTCGTAGGTCGCCGCGGTGGGCGACCCGAGGTTCACCAGGTAGGGGCTGTGCACGAAGACCCGCATGCCGGTGCTCTCGCAGGCGGCCCGGAACGCCGCGTCGACGGCCCGGTCACCGGTCGAGGCGGCCCAGCCCCGGGGGTTGCCGACGAACACCTGGATGGTCTCGGCGCCGATCCGTCCGGCGTTCGCCAACGCACCGGAGACGAGCCCCTTGCCCACCTGGACGTGGGTGCCGACGGGGTTGCGCAGGCCGGCGTGGACGGGGGGAGTGGGCACGGCACGAGCCTACGTTCGGCGTAGCCGGGCTCGGCCGGCGGGCGCGGGCGTCCAGACCCGACCCCCCGAGAAAGGTGAGTCCGCCTCCGTCATCTGACGGATGCCCCTCCGACGAAGCGCTGCGTAGCGTCCCCGATGGTGACCTGGGGGGCTACCGATGCCCTGGAACACGTGCGCCGTGCGCGGCGCCTGACTCTCGGAGGAGCCCATGCCCATGTCCCACCTGCTGCGCCGCGCCACAGTCGTCGGTGCCGTCGTGTCCAGCGTGCTCGTGGTCGCCCCCGCCGCCCAGGCCCGGGGGCTGCACTGCGGGTCGCACGTCAAGCACAACATCACCTTGCGCAGGAACCTGCACAACTGCCGCGGCGACGGGCTGGTCGTCGCCCGCAGCAACATCGTGATCAACCTGCACGGTCACACCATCGACGGCCGGGGCCGGCGCGGGACCGCGGGCGTCCGCATCCACAACTTCCACGGGGTGACCGTCAAGTTCGGCGTCATCCGGCAGTTCGGGCGCGGGATCTGGGTGGTCCACGCCGGCGACAACAAGATCCAGAGCAACGTGGTCAGTGGCAGCTTCGACGAGGGCATCTTCGTGAACGAGACCAGCCCGCGCGTCCTGGTCCAGGGCAACCGGATCAGCTGGAGCGGGACCCGCTCGCACGCCGCCTGGGCGGACGGCGTCGACGCCCGAGGGGCCGGTGTCACCGTGGTGGCCAACTCGGTCCGGCACAGCAACGACGACGGCATCGACGTGAACGGGGCCGGGGCCACCATCGACGGCAACAACGTGGCGGGCAGCGTCCACGACGGCTTCGACATCGACAGCGCGACCGCCCTGGTCCAGAACAACACGTCGACGAGCAACCATGACGACGGGATCGGCGTCGGCCGCAACGCGAGCAACGTGACCATCCGCAGCAACGTCGCGAACTCCAACACCGACCTCGGCATCCAGCCCATCGCCGGCACCGCGATCGACGGCGGCGGCAACC
>DASSQL010000391.1:0-7709 GCA_035702525.1 Ornithinibacter sp.
CCTCACCGACGCGGCGGGCGATGCGCGGCAGCATCGTCGCGACGGCGAAGTTGACCACGGTCATCGGCAGGAAACCGAGCCCCGCCTGGAACGCGGTGAAGCCGAGAACGTCCTGCATCAGCTGGGTCGTGAAGAAGAAGAAGCCCATCATCGCGCCCAGGTAGAGGGCGCGGGCGACGTAGGCGCCCGCGCGCCGGCGGTCGGCGAAGAGCCGCAGCGGCATGATCGGGTGGGCGGCCCGGCGCTCGTGGGCGACGAAGCCGGCCAGCACGAGCGCGGACAGGGCCAGCGAGGCCACGACCAGCGGCGAGCCCCACCCGCGCTCGGCCGACTCGATGACCCCGAAGACCAGCGCGCCGACCCCGATCGTGGCGCCGAACGCGCCCGCGAGGTCGAAGCGACCCGTCCGCGCGGCGGTGGCCGGCAGGTAGCGCGGCGCGAGGAGAGCGAGGGCGATGCCGATGGGCACGTTGACGAAGAAGCCGGCGCGCCACGAGATCCACTGCGCCGCAGCGCCGCCCACGAGCAGGCCCAGGCTGGCGCCGATGCCGGCGGTCGCGGCGTACCAGGCGACCGCACGAGAGCGTTGCGGCCCCTCGGCGAAGCTCGCCGTCAGCAGCGCCAGCGCCGACGGCGCGACGATGGCCGCGCCGACGCCTTGCAGCGCCCGCCCGCCGATCAGCCAGGCACCGGTCGGGGCAGTGCCGATGAGGAACGAGGCGGTCACGAAGATCCCCAGCCCGGCGACGAAGACCCGGCGACGGCCGAGCAGGTCTCCCAGGCGGGCACCGAGCAGCAGCAGGCCGCCGAAGACGAGCGTGTAGGCGTCCTGCACCCACGACAGCCCGACCGGCCCGAGGTCGAGGGCCGCGGCGATGCTGGGCAGCCCGGTGAAGATGACGGAGTTGTCCATCAGGATCAGGAAGTAGCTGACCAGGATGATCGCGAGGATGGCGCGGGGGTGCCCGGGCCCTGAAGCGACGGTCGGCCGCGCGGTCGGCACGGTGGCGCCGGGCCGGGCGGGCGTGGCTGTGGTGGTGGTCATGCCCTCCACGGAACCCTGCTTCTCGTGGGCGCGGCAGTGACTGTCGAACGGGGTACCAGCAGGGACTCCCACGCACGCCGCACGTCCGTACCGTTGACGACATGGCCGCCAAGGACGACATCCGCGAGTTCCTCACCACGCGCCGGGCGCGGATCACCCCCGAGCAGGCCGGGCTGCCGGTGTACGGGGCCAACCGCCGGGTCACCGGGCTGCGCCGCGAGGAGGTCTCGCTGCTGGCCGGCATCAGCGTCGAGTACTACACACGCCTCGAGCGCGGCAACGTCGGCAGCGTCAGCGACGGGGTGCTCGACGGGCTCGTGCACGCCCTGCAGCTCGACGAGGCCGAGCGCGACCACCTCTACCGGCTCGTGCACACCGCCAGCACCCCGCGCAGCCGCACCCACCGGCGCACCCCGGCGAAGCAGCGCGTGCGCCCGACCGTGCAGCGCATCCTCGACCAGCTGCCGACACCTGCCTACCTGCGCAACGGCCGCTTCGACATCCTCGCGGCCAACGACCTCGGTCGTGCGCTCTACAGCCCGTTGTACGCGATGGCGGATGCCGGTGGGCGCCCCAACAGCGCGCGGTTCCTGTTCCTCGACCCGGCGGCATCCGAGTTCTTCCTCGACCACGACAAGGTGCTGAACGACTGCGTGGCGTTCCTGCGCGCCGAGGCCGGTCGCGACCCCTACGACAAGGAGCTCTCCGACCTGGTCGGTGAGCTCTCCACCCGCAGTGCGGACTTCCGCGTCCGCTGGGCCGCGCACGACGTGCGCTACCACCGCACCGGTCGCAAGCGGTTCCACCACCCGGTGGTCGGCGACGTCGAGCTCGACTACGAGGCCTTCGAGCTCGCCGGCGACCCCGGGCAGCGGATCAACATCTACACCGCACCCCCCGACTCGCCGTCGGAGCAGGCGCTGAGCCTGCTCGCCAGCTGGACGGCCCCCGCGCCCGTCACCATCACCCCCACCACTTCAGCCAGGAACGAGGACTCGTGGAACTCCTGACCACCCAGCCCACCACCCAGAGGCCGCCCGAGCTGTTCACCGGCGGCGTCTGGTTCGACGTCATCGCCCGAGGGGAAGGGGGCTCGCGGCTGCGGGTCAACCTCGTGCGCTTCTCCCCCTGCGCGCGCACCGCGTGGCACAGCCACAGCCTGGGCCAGACCCTGCACGTCACCGAGGGCACCGGCATCGTCGCCACACGCGACCGGGTGATCGTCATGCGGCCAGGGGACACCGTGCACACGCCTCCCGGCGAGCAGCACTGGCACGGCGCCCTGCCCGACCACTTCATGAGCCACCTCGCCATGTGGGAGGACGACGACGCCACCTGGGGTCAGCACGTCACCGACCAGGAGTACGCCGCGGCCACCGGGTCGGACCCCGCCTGACCGCTCCACGCCCCATCCACCATCCACCCGAGGAGCCCCCATGCGTGGCACCGTCATCCACGGCACCCGAGACATCCGCCTCGAGGAGCGCCCCGACCCGGCCGTCCTGACGCCGACCGACGCCGTCGTGCGCACCGTCGCGGCCTGCGTCTGCGGGTCCGACCTGTGGCGCTACCGCGGCATCCAGCCGGTCACCACACCGACCCCCATCGGGCACGAGTACGTCGGCGTCGTCGAGGCCGTCGGCGCCGACGTCACGTCGGTGCACCCCGGCCAGTTCGTCGTCGGCGGCTTCCTCACCAGTGACAACACCTGCCCGCTGTGCCGCGCCGGCGCGCACGCCAACTGCCAGAACGGAACCGGGTACGACGGCTGTCAGGCCGAGCTGATCCGCGTGCAGAACGCCGACGGCACCCTCGTCGCCACCCCGGACACCCCGGCCGACTCGCTGGTGCCGAGCGTGCTCGCCCTCTCCGACGTGATGTGCACCGGCTGGCACGCCGCCGTCTGCGCCGACGTGCGGCCCGGGAGCACCGTGGTGGTGGTCGGCGACGGCGCCGTCGGCCTGAGCGGCGTGCTCGCCGCGGCGCAGCTCGGCGCCGAGCGGGTCATCGCCATGAGCCGGCACGCCGACCGGCAGGCCATCGCCCGCGAGTTCGGCGCCACCGACGTCGTGGCCGAGCGCGGGGATGCCGGCGTCGAGGCGGTCATGGAGCTCACCGGCGGCGTGGGCGCGGATGCGGTGCTCGAGTGCGTCGGCACCGACGACTCGGTGGTGCAGGCACTGCGCTCGGCGCGGCCCGGTGGGATGGTCGGCTGGGTGGGTGTGCCCCACGTGACCGACCTGCCCCAGGAGCACCTGTTCTGGAAGAACGTCGGGCTGCGCGGCGGGCCGGCGCCGGTGCGCGCCTACCTGCCCGACCTGCTCGAGCGGGTGTGGAGCGGGAGCATCGACCCCGGCCGCGTCTTCGACCTCACCCTGCCGCTCGACGAGGTGGCCCAGGCGTACCGGGCGATGGACGAGCGCACCGCCACCAAGGTGATGCTCCTGCCGTGACCGGGTGCGCAGCCAGGTGACGGACGCCTGGTCGAGCCTGCCGACGCCGCCCACGCAACCGTCATCCCGGTCATTTGACCGGCGCGAGCGACGCCGGTGAACGCGACGGTGGAGGCACCGCACCACGCGGAGCCGCACCGACCGAGGAGCACCGCCCCCATGACCACCGACACCCACGCACCGCACCCCGCACCCTCCACCCCGTCCGTGCCGGCCACCGGCCCGGCATCCGCGCCCCGCCCGTCACGTCGGGTCGGCATCGGCCGCGTCGTCGCCGGCTCGCTCGTGGTCGGGCTCGCCGCCGCCGGGCTCCTCGCGGCCGCGCCCTTCGTGCCCGTCGAGGAGGGCGCCTTGACCGGCGCGGTGCTGACCGGCTTCGCGATCGGCTGGGCGATGCTGGCGTTGCTCTCGGCCCGCTGCACCGACCAGCCGCAGCGGTGGGCCGCCGCGCCGGCGGCGCTCATGGGCGTGGGCGGTGTCGCCCTGCTGGCGTTCGGGCCCACCGCCCGAGAGCTGCTCGCCTGGGTGTGGCCGCCCGCGCTCCTGGCCGTGACGGTGTGGATGTGGGTCGGCGTGAGCCGGCAGCTGCGCAGCCGCGCCGGGCGGGTGCTGCTCTACCCGCTGACCGCCCTGCTGGCACTGGCGGCCGTCGGCGGTGGCTACGAGACGGTGCGCGAGGCCGCGGACACCCGGGCGCTTCAGGCGCCGGGGCAGCTGGTCGACGTCGGCGGCCGCAGCCTGCACCTGCGCTGCACCGGGTCGGGCAGCCCCACCGTGCTCTTGCAGCCGGGTGGCGGCGCCAGCTCGTCGAACCTCGCGTGGATCGCCCCCGCCGTCGCGCAGGACACGAAGGTCTGCGTCTACGACCGCGCCGGCCGCGGCTGGAGCGACCCCGCCGACACCCCCCAGGACGCCACGCGGATCGCCGACGACCTGCACACGCTGCTGCAGGAGGCCGGCGTCCCCGGGCCGTACGTCCTGGCCGGGCACTCCTTCGGTGGCCTCTACTCGCTCACCTTCGCCCACCGCTACCCCGACCAGGTCGCCGGGATGGTGCTGATCGACTCCACGGCACCTGCGTCCGCTGCGCCGGCTGCATCCTTGTCCACCGGGGCTGGGGCCTCCTCCGACCTCCTGGCCCGGGCCTCGGCCCTGCTCTCGATCTCGGGGCGGCTCGGCCTGGCCCGGCTGTACGCCGGGGCCGCCTACGGCGAGATGCCGGCCGCCGCCCGCGATGAGCTGCGCGCCACGACCTCGACGGCCGAGAACCTGCGCAGCACCATCGACGAGTACGTACAGGCGGGCGCCTCGGCCCGGGAGGCTGCGGCCCTGGTCGACTTCGGCGCCAAGCCGCTGTTCGTGCTGACCGCCGGCACCGGCAGCTCGGCCGGCTGGGCCGCCAAGCAGGACCACCTCGCCGCCCTGTCGACCGACAGCGTGCACCGCGTCGTCGACGGCGCCACCCACGACATGCTGCTCTCGGACGAGGCGGCCGCTGCCGTCACCAGCGCCGCGATCCGCGACGTCGTGCAGGCCGTGCGTCACGACCGCCCCCTGTCCCGATGACTGGCTCGAGGGTCGTTGCGCCGGAACGCGGTTCAGCGCCAGCGGTCGCCCGAGGTGGTGACCAGGTTGCGCCACACGTACCGCCACGGGGTGACCGCGAGGATGACCAGGACCACCGAACAGTTGACGGCAATGGTGCGGGTGTCCGCGTCGAGCGTCCCGTCCACGGCCCGGGGCAGTGCGACGAGGGCGAGCCAGAGCAGCTTCCAGGTCGACTCGAAGAGCAGCAGCGGCAGCAGCCGGACCGGGTACCGCACGCCAAGGAACGCCAGCAGCGACATGGCGACGAGGAGGCACAGCGTGACGCCCTCGAAGAGCGGCAGGGCGTGGGCGTCCGGGAGGAGCGGCCACTTCACGAGGACGAGCCCGACCCCCATCAGGAGGTAGCCGGCCCGCATCAGGTACAGGCGGGTCAGCGACAGGTCGGGTGGGTCGACGAACGGGCTCCCCGCGGTGGGCGTGGTGTGCGCGGTGGGCGTGGTGTAGGAGGTCGGGTCGAGGACGGTCATGGTCTTCTCCTGCTCACTGGTGCCGAGTGGTCGAGCCACGAGACGCCGCGTCGACCGTCGGTCACGTTCCTCGCCTGCGCACCGATCTCCGAGGGAAGTTGCCGTTTCCGGGAACCGTCGTCGGTGTCAGGGCAGGTGCGGGTCCTCGTGCGGCTCCGCCTCGTCGTCGCCGGAGGCCCGCACGTGGATGCGTTCGCCGGGCCGGCCGAAGATGCTCAGCACCTCCGCCGGTGCGTTCCCGGTGCTGCCGAACCAGTGCGGCACCTGGGTGTCGAACTCGGCCGCCTCGCCCACACCGAGCTCCAGGTCCTGGTCGCCGAGGACCAGCCGCATCCGGCCGGACAGCACGTAGAGCCACTCGAACCCGTCATGGGCTCGCGGGCTGGGCGTCGACTGGGCCGCCGGCACCACGATCTTCCAGGCCTGCACCCCGCCGGGCTGGGTCAGGGGGATGACGGTGCGCCCCTTCACCAGACGAGGCTTGAGCCGCACCCTGGGATCGCCCACGTCCGGTGCCCCCACGAGGTCGTCGAGCGGGACGCGGTAGACCTGCGCCAACGGGAGCAGCAGCTCCAGGCTGGGCCGGCGCTGCCCCGTCTCCAGTCGGGACAAGGTGCTCTTCGAGATGCCGGTGCGGTCGGCCACCTGGGTGAGCGTCAGCCCGCGCTGGTCGCGCACCCGCCGCAGCCGGGAGCCCACCAGGGCCAGTGTCGCGACGACAGGGGATTCCCCCTCCCCGAGGGTCTCCCGAGCGCGAGCGGGCAGTCGTTCCGGTGGTGTGGTCACCGGCCCATTCCACGCGCAGTTCCCGGAAACGGCAACAGGTGTTGCCTTGCGGGCACGGGACCGGGAGTCTTCGGAGCATGAACGAGTACGAAGTCGTGGTCATCGGTGCCGGCGCAGCAGGCCTGTCCGCCGCCCTGGTGCTGACCCGCGCCCGACGGTCGGTCGCGGTCGTCGACGCGGGTCAGCCGCGCAACGCCCCGGCCGCCCACATGCAGGGGTTCCTCGGCTCCGACGGCCTCCCGCCCACCGAGCTGCTCGCAGCCGGGCGGGCCGAGGTCGCCGGGTACGGCGGTCACCTGATCTCCGGCACCGTCACCCGGATCACCCCGGTCCCGGTCTCAGCACCCGCCCACCGGATGACGTTCGAGGTCACCGTGGCCGGTGGCCGGACCCTGCGGACCCGCCGCGTCCTGGTCACCACGGGGCTGCGCGACGAGCTCCCGGACGTGCCCGGCGTGCGCGAGCGCTGGGGCCGCGACCTGCTGCACTGCCCCTACTGCCACGGCCACGAGGTGAGGGACCAGCCGCTCGGCGTGCTCGGTGGCACGCCGGAGGCGATCGCCCACGCCCACCTCGTGCGGCAGTGGTCGCACGACGTCGTGCTCTTCGCACACGGCCGCCCGCTCTCGGCGAACCAGCGCGAGGAGCTCGCCGCCCGCGCCATCGGCGTCGTCGACGCCCCGGTGGCCCGCCTCGTCGTCGACGACGACCGGCTCACCGGTGTGGAACTGGTGGACGGTCAGGTGGTGCCGCGCGCCGCGGTGTTCGTCCGGCCCACGTTCGTCCCCCACGACACGCTGTTGACCTCGCTCGGTTGTGCCACGCACGAGACCGGATGGGTCGCCGTCGACGCCACCGGTCGCACCTCCGTGCCGGGCGTCTGGGCCGCCGGGAACGCCGTCAACCCGCGGGCCCAGGTCATCACCGCGGCCGGCGAGGGGTCCGCGGCAGCCATCGCCATCAACAACGACCTCGTCGACGAGGACATCCCGATCGCCGTCCGGTGCTTCCGGCTCGGCCTGGCGCTCTGACCCACACACCCCCGCGCCACTGGGTGCGGACCCGCGGCAGTCCGATGCCGCCCTGCCACAGCCATCACCACACCAAGGAGTTCACCATGCCCAACGCCGAGCCCAGCCCCCTGACCGACCCGCCTTTCCAGGCACCCCAGCCCGCAACGCCGCCCGTCGGACCGCCGAGCAAGCACCAGCTCGCGCTGATGATCTGGCTCGCGGTCTTCCCGACCCTCACCGTGCTCAACCTGACGATCGGCCCCTGGCTCTCCGACGTGGGCCCGGTGTTGCGCACCCTGGTGCTCGCCACGGTCGCGGTCCCGATCGTCATCTACGG